>JAQUQD010000030.1 GCA_028716265.1 Bacteroidales bacterium
TCAAATCCCGGTTTGGCCCAGCCTAGGAATTCATGATGATTCCCTTCGGGCAGCACGGTGATGTGGTGATCATAATATCCCAAGTAGCCAGTCCGGTCGATCCTGGACCCAGTCAGCACATTGCCCGACAGATACCGCACATTTCCCGTACGTACATTCCCCTCAAGCATTTCTGAAATCCTTGCCCCCCTGAACGTTTTATAGTATTGAGGATGAATGATCTCTGATCCGGTGAGTGCAACAAGGCATGCAGCATCATAGTGACCGGTCAGAAACAACCTGCCGATGAGTGCAAGATCCTGTATATGCACATACCATACTGTTTCCCCCTTGTTTATCGGATCAAGATGGTGAATCTGAACACTGACATTACCGGATGGATGTGGACCTGAAAAATAAACCACCTCCACCTTCGGACCGGGATTAAAATCCATACTCTGCCCGGTGCCATGTTTCAGACACAGATAGACCTTCCCATCAGTAAGCATGGTGAGCGCGTTGATGCCGGTCTGACACTCCATGCGAGAATCTCTCAGGACAAATTCGGAGTCAGGAGCAAGGGGTGCCGTATCAAAACCGGAAATAAAGATTGATTTTGGAGGTTGTAGCAGATTCGCAATGACCGTATAGGGTCTTTGACGGATAACCGGCCAAATCCCACTGCCGGTCAGCTTGTCAATGACCTCCTCCCTTGCCAGTTGGCTTGGGTCGGCAATCCCAAAATCTTCATACTCCATCTCCCCCTCATGCTCGATACAAATCTCCTGGATGACTCGTTTGGCTCCCCGCAGGATCTGCACAACCGAACCGCTCACAGGGGAAGTGAAAACCAGGCGTTCGTTGTTTTTATCATGAAAAAGGACGGAGCCCGCCTTGACACGATCGCCCTCCTGTACGTCCAGTTTGGGTATGATTCCACGAAAATCGGTCGGCTTTAAAGCAAAATATTTCGTTGCTTTCTCTGCGACGGTTTTGCTGGCCTCACCTAAAAGTTTAATATCCAGGCCTTTACGAATTCGAATGGTTTTTGGCATACCAGATAATTAAAAGGGACCACATTCCGGTCAAAGGGTTAATAAAAAAAACGAAACTAACCAAATCAATGAGCAAATATAACAGAATTATCATATATTTTAATACTATACACATATATTAATAGTGATCAGCGACCCTACTTTATTTTCTACCTTTGCACGATAATTGCATCGTCGATCCCCACAATGAAAAATTGGTCTGTTAATAAATTAACAATGCTCTGCCTGATGACTGTTAATGTGGGAGTGGCCATACCACAGGTCAGTCCGGACGGTGATTATTTCATCGAATCCTATTTTCGCTACGAGGATTATATCTATCACCCTTCCATAAAAACAGTTCAACTTTACCGGTCCGGCTTTGAGCTTTCCAATCCTCTTATCCGTTTGAACTCCGATGAAAGACTCATGTGCACCTTCGACGATCTCGACGGTGATGTCAAGGATTACCGTTACACGGTCATTCATTGCGGGGCCAACTGGCAGGCCAGCCCTCTGGTGTATACGCAGTACCTTTCCGGCTATGAAGAAAATCCAATCACCGAATTTCACTCCTCATTCAATACCGTACAGCCGTACACGAATTATCGCTTCACGGTGCCGTCGGACGACATGCAATTGCTGATCTCGGGCAACTATCTGCTTAAGGTTTATCTTGCCGGAGAGACCCAACCTGCATTCACGCGAAGGTTCATGGTTGCTGATCCCAGGGTCGGTATCGATGCCCGCATCAAGCGGCCGATGGTGGTAGAGGACAGGGAATCGAAACAGGAGATCGATTTTTCGATCATCTCACAGGGTTATTCCATCGAGGATCCCTACCGGAGCCTACATGTAGTCGTGATGCAGAATAACCGGTGGGACAACGCGATCCAGAACCTGAAGCCAAGGATGGTGATCGATAATACGCTCAACTATAATTACGATAGGGAGAATGTTTTCGATGGCGCAAACGAATACCGGGATTTCGACATCAAGAGCTTGACGTACAGATCGTTGAGAATAAAATCCATCACTTTTGAAAACGACACCCACCAGGTGGTGCTCTGGGAAGATGAACCCCGTTCTTTTCGCGTCTATCATTCAGAGACCGACATCAACGGCAGGTTCCTGGTCAGCTGTGAGGACGCCCATGACATACCCACCGAATGTGACTATATGAATGTCCGTTTTTTCCTCCGGTATCCCCAGCCCCTTGACAATGGCAGTCTGTATGTCTTTGGAACGATGACCTGCAACCAATTCACCAGGGAAGGACTGATGACCTATGATCCGGTGAAAAAAGGGTACGAAGCGGAACTCTACCTGAAGCAGGGTTTTTATAATTACATGTATGTTTTCCTGGGTAACAACAGTTCAAGAGGGGATGCAGCTTTTGTGGAAGGGAATCATTTTGAGACGCAGAATGAATACATGATACTGGTCTACTACCGTCAACCTGGTTCGATATACGACGAGCTCCTCGGTGCCAGTGTGATCAATTCTCCCTTCTGAACCGGTCATCACTCGTATCGCAGCGATTCGATCGGATCGAGCCGGGCTGCCTTGTTGGCAGGGATGAATCCCGAGAGAAGGGCCACCATCAAACACAACAGGACGCCTGTAAGGATCCACATCCACGGAATGAAAAAATTAGAACCGATCTGAGAGGCAATTACGTTTCCGATGGCCACACCCAGTACGATTCCCACGATCCCTCCCAGCTGGGCGATCACAATGGATTCAATCAGGAACTGAAACCGGATGGTCTTTCGTTTGGCACCGACAGCCTTGCGTATCCCGATCTCCTGCGTGCGGTCGGTCACCGACACCAGCATGATGTTCATCAGGCCAATGGCTGCTCCCACCAGGGTGATCAGACCGATCAGGGTGGCCGCTATACGAAGGTACTTGATGTTCTCAAACAACATCTCCACCAGGCTGTCACTCTTGGTGATCTCAAAATTCTGCTCCTCATGCACATTCAATCCCCTGACGACCCGGAACAATCCCGTGGCCTCCCCTTCAATGGTCTCCAGGGTGATGTTGCTGGCCGCCATGACATCGATGTTGAAGGATCGGTTCGGCCTTGGAAACCGCTGCCTCACATTATTAATGGGCACGACACAGGTATTGTCGCTGCTGAATCCTATTCCGGAGCCTCTGGATTTGATCGTGCCAATGACCTTGTATTTTCCCGGGCCAATGGATATCTCCTTGCCTATGGGATCTTCTTTGTTCTTGAACAGTTTACTGACAATACCCTGACCAATTATAACCACATTGGATCCGTAAAACACCTCATGAGCCGACATGTTCCTTCCCTTCCCGATCTCATTACCGGAGGTAGTCATGTAATTTTCATCACCACCCAGTACTCCAACATTAGGATTTGTTTTGCCGGATTTGTACCTTACGGTGGCCGTACCGGTTGCCCAGGCATATACCGAAACTACCGCGGGAATATCGAATTGTTCCTGAAATGAAACGGCCTCATCATAGGTGATCCGGGGATAGAACGTCTGCCGACCGCCGCCGTGAAAGAACATGGACCGGTTCCTGATCGAGATCGTGTTGGCACCCATGGCAGTGAAATTATCCTCAAGCCAGTACTTGATGGCGTCGATGGAAGTAAGGATGCCCACCAGGGCCATAATGCCGAAGGAGATGATAAGAATGGTAAGCACTGACCGCAGCATGTTGCTCCGGATGGATATCAGTGAGATGCGGATGTTCTCGAGCAGGTTGCTTTTCATTGCCAGGCTATTTAATCACCTTTTTTTCCAAAAGCCAGGTCGCCCGCATCACCCAGTCCGGGTACAAGATAAGCCTGAGCAGTCATCTCTTCATCGACCGCACCCGTCCAGAACGTGATCTGGCTGGTGTTGAGATTTTTCTTCAGATGATCGATGCCTTCGGCACTGGAAAGGACAGTAACAATATGGGTATGAGCAGGTTGACCATAGGTAAGAAGTTCTCTGTAACAGAGTTCCATGGAGTATCCGGTAGCCAGAAGGGCATCGGACAGGATCAGGACCTCTCCACCCAGATCCGGGCAGGACACATAGTTGATGTGGATCTTGAAATGGCCGTCTTTGTAAACTTTACGATAAGCAGAGATGAACGCACTGCCCGCACAGTCGAAATAATTCATCAGGCCGGAATGGATCGGGAGGCCCGCTCTCATAATCGTTGCCAGGACGGGAGGATTCTTCAGCACCGGGATCTCTGCTGTCCCGAATGGGGTGACCACCTCCCGCGTGCTGTATTCCAGCGTTTTACTGATCTCGTAGGCAAAAACCTGCCCCATTCGTTCCAGGTTCTGCCGGAACCGTGGTGAGTCGCTTTGGATCTGCACATCCCTTATCTCAGCGATGAACTGATTCAAAATGGAGCCGGCACTTCCGAGGATGTTTATTTTCATGGCAGTAGGATTTCAGGATCAGGATCCTGTATGTAAAAAAAATATGTTCACTCTTCATCCGGTTTTCACTGATGATCTTTGATCACCTCGATGAGTTCTGGCAGATCCATCCCGATCTTCTTCAAATGTTCAATTGTCGGGACTCCGTTGGCATTCCATCCCCTTCGGAGATACACAGCGTCCAGGAGCTTTTCATAGCGATCCTCCCTATATTTCCTCAGCGCCGCCATCTTCTCTTGCGTCGTCTTACCTTCCGGATCGAATCCTGCCAGTGTCTTGAGCTGATGATCGTACCGCTCGGCACGGGATTCATATTCCTCGGCTGTCACCGGTCCAGCCGCCCGGTAGGGTTGTGCATCATATTTCCTCGTCCCGTATCCCCTGCGCAGGTTGAAAACACGCTGGAAATTATATACACGTTCTGATTGCCTGATCAGCTCATGTTTATCGAAAGGTTTACCCGTCACAGCCTTGTAAATGGTCACATAGTTGTCGACATGCTCAGGGACCTTGGCAGGTTCATCGGTCTCGGCATTGTTTACTGGTTCAACGTCGTTCCACGGCAATTTGCAGAGCCCAACCAGCCCGAACCAGGTTCGGAACATGGGGAAATAATGAAGCGCTTCGGCTTTATCCTCAAAGGTGGGTATCTGGTTGTTCACCATGTCCATAAAGATCAGCCACGCCTCATCATGCTGCGGGCCTTTGTTGGTCATGGCAAAGCCACCCTGCTGGGCGAGGGATTCCTTTGACACGTACTCGGAGTATTCCAGACCCTTGTTCTCCATGCCGATATCCTGCAGGAACCGTGGATCTCCCCACCCTTTCTCGATAAATAATTGTTTCATCTTTCGGACACCTGTCCCGATGATCAGGCCAAATCCCTCTCCCCTGGCCAGCTGGTGCATCGCTTCCAGGGAAGCCTCTGCGTTTCCGAAATTCAGCTCCAGGCCCCCTGTCCGCTCCTTGTTCAGTATGCCGTTTTCAAAACACTCCATGGCAAACGCCATCACCGTGCCCCAGGTGATCGTACACAAGCCGTAGGTATCACAGTAAAAATTAGTTTCAATGATGTAGTCCGGGTCGAAGATAGCACAATTTGCCCCCAGTCCGCCGGCATTTTCATATTCCGGTCCGTCCACAAGGACTTTGTGACCCTTGTAGGGGCCGGTTTTCAGGGTAAACTCATCAACGCCCTTGGAGCAGGCCATGTTGCACCCGATCCAGCATCCGTCGGGGATGCTCTGGGTGAATTTATCTTTCCAGACATTGCCGTGTATGCGATAGGCTTCCGGGTGACTGCCATACTTGTAATTCTTAACCGGAAGCAGGTCATAATCGTTCATGATGTTGACCAGATGAGCAGTTCCTTTGGTCCTCATTTCCGCCTGGCTGTCATCCAGGTCCCTCATCTCCTTATTGAAACGCAATCCCCTCTCAATGATAGCGTTCAGGTCCACTACATTGTTCAGGTTGCCTTTTATCCTGGGGACCTTCACCACCAGCGCCTTGATCTTCTTGTTCCGGAAAACGGTTCCGATGCCACCACGCCCGGCCTGTTTGAGCCTGACCTTGCCCCTCCTGGAATCGTAAAAGCTGAAATTGAGCATCCCGATCAGCGAATGTTGTGCCGCCGCTCCGGTCGAAACAACGCCGATGTTCCTCTTGTCCTTCTCGTCGTCGGCGTACATCTCCGTGAGCTGCTCGGCAAGAATATGACTGTCAATGGCTTCTTTCGGAGCCTCGTTGATCTCAATGTGATGATTGATCCCATCGATAAAAATAATGACGTCATCTTTAGCCTTGCCCTGGATCTCTAGGGCATCAAATCCCGAAAATTTCAGGAATGGCCCGAAAAAGCCACCTACATTGCTGTCGATCACCGAGTCGGTTTGTGGGGATATAGAGACCACCAGCGACTTTCCCGTCCCTGAATATTGCGTTATTCCCCCGACCGGTCCCGAAGAGATGATGATCTCGTTCTCCGGATCATTCCATCGGGTGTCAGGCCTTGTCGCATCCCAGAGCAGCTTCAGGCCATATCCACGGCCTCCGATGAACTTCTCCTTCATCTCCGGAGGTACATCTTTGGACCGGATATCATTGGTCGACAGGTTGATGTACAAAATCTTATCCGTATACCCCCTGGTCAACGGTGTCCAATGGTAATTCCAGTCCTTCAGCAACTTATGGGCTGTTTTTATGGCAGTTATATCCATACGTATGATGATTGCTCTGTTTTACAATGGTTCACAAAGGTAGTAATTTTAGGCAGACAGGAACCTCATACCCGGGGATTTTACATAAATTTGCTGCAGGAACAGGACAATGCAGCGGAATGTCGAAGAAATACTTAGAATCCACACCGTTGGGATAGCAGGATGCGGGGGCCTGGGTTCCAACTGTGCGGTAGCACTTGCCAGGATTGGGATCGGCCACCTGGTCCTTGCTGATTTCGATGTGGTCGAACCTGGTAATTTAAACCGGCAATACTATTTTCTTGATCAGATCGGTCAGAAGAAAGTGCAGGCGCTCAAAAGCAACATACTCCGGATCAATCCCTGCCTGCGAATTGACACCTATCCTGTGATGCTTGATCCTGATACGATACGGGACATATTCAAGAAATGCGATGTGATCGTCGAGGCTTTTGACCGGAAAGAGATGAAACACATGATCGCTGAAACTGTGCTGATGCACATGCCGCATATCCCTCTGGTCATGGGATCAGGGCTTGCCGGGTGGGGTCATAGTGAACTACTCGCGGTACGACGTTCCGGCGATCTGTATGTTTGCGGGGACGAAGCTTCAGAGACCTCCGATCAGTTGCCTCCCCTTGCTCCCAGGGTTGGGATCGTGGCCAACATGCAGGCTAATGTTGTATTGGAGATACTGATGGGGAGAGAGGAGTGATGCTAAATTGTTAAATTGTCAAATTGTTACATTGTTTAATTGTTAAATTGATGAGTTGGAAAATGGGAATTAAGATAACATGAGGATTATTTTAAATAACACAGAAGAGGAGATTAGCGCTAATAGATTGACTATCAGTGAGTTACTTAAATATAAGAATTTTACTTTCCGTCTGCTGGTTATAAAGATCAACGGTAAACTGGTAAAAAGGGAGGATTATGACGCTGCGGTGGTACGGGATGGGGACCATGTTGTGGTGATGCATCTGGTCAGCGGAGGGTAAGGGCCTCCGCGACGACGAACGTACTGCCGCCCACAAAGACAATATCATCGTGGCGAGCGATGAGACGTGCGCTGGCCAGTGCTTTCCTGACCGACGAATACACTTTCCCCCGCAATCCTGCCTGGTGGGCCTCCAAAGCAAGCTGATTTGGGTCAAGTGCCCTGGGAATGGCAGCCTGGCAGAAATAGTAGACCGCGTCACGGGGAAGAAGTGAAAGGATCGCCTCCCGGTCCTTGTCAGCTACCATTCCCAGCACAATATGCAGCCGCTTGTGATCCATGGCCGAAAGCTGACGGACAACATAACCGATCCCCTCCCTGTTATGCCCTACATCCACGATGGTCAGAGGATCGGTACCGATGGTTTGCCAGCGTCCCATCAGGCCAGTGTTCGGAATCACCCTGCGGATGCCTGTCTTCACTTTATCCAACGGTATCTGGTAACCTGCCCTGTTCATCAGTTCGATCCCCTGCACTACCGTGAGGATGTTCCTCGACTGGTAATCGCCTTTCAGCGGACTCTCCAGGGAGGCCAGGTATGTTTTGCCATGCCGGAGGACATCAAAGCCATCGAGCAGGTTTCCCGTTTTGTTATCCTGTGAAATCTGAAGTGAATAATGCTGATCGGCCAGGGAGATGGGAGCGTTAAGTTCCCACGACCGGTGTGTGAAAACGCCTATGGTCTCCACCTGAGTCTCTCCGATGACAACGGGAATCCCCGGTTTGATGATCCCAGCCTTTTCCAAAGCGATTTTTCCCAGTGTATCCCCCAGGAATGCCTGGTGGTCGTGACCGATGTTGGTGATCACCGAAAGTACGGGCATGATGACGTTGGTGGAGTCCAAACGCCCTCCCAGGCCGGCTTCGATCACCGCTACGTCGATCCTTTCCTCTCTGAAGTACGAGAACGCCATCCCGACGGTCATTTCGAAAAATGACGGCTTTATCCGTTCAAATGCTTCCCTGTAGGATTGGACGAATTCGATGACCTTTTCTCTGGGTATCATGATCCCGTTGATACGGATCCTTTCCCTGAAGTCGATCAGATGGGGGGAAGTGTACAGTCCAACTTTCAAGCCAGCTTCCTGCAGTATACTGGCAAGGAAATGCGAGACGGAGCCTTTGCCGTTAGTGCCTGCCACATGCACGGAGGCGAACGTTTCGCAGGGATTTCCCAGGACCTTACACAGAGCAATCGTATTGGTCAGGTCCGACTTATAGGCAGGTGCACCGATTCGATGAAACATCGGCAACTGGCTGTAAAGGTATTGGATTGTCTGGTGGTATCCGGGCACAGGACAGGATTCGATAGTGATCAGTTCATTTTGATGAAAACATAGGTGACCGTACCGGTCTGTAATTCGGGCGCGTCGGGAGAGGGAGAGAAGGTGGCTTTCAGGGCCGCATTCTTCGCCTGCGTGCGCAGGCTTAGGTCGGCAATGGTGGTTCCTCTGGCTCCTGGCTCAGCTTTTACGACACTGCCTGTCCTGTTCACCCAGATGGTCACAACGATCCTTCCCTGCTCATCCGAGGAATATTCGGGTTTGGGCAGGTTCCTGGCCTTTCTTCCCGACAGGTCATAGGAGATCCCGCTTCCCGAGCCCCCCGATCCTTCATAGTTGCCGGTGTTTTTAGTTCCGTCAGGCCTGCCCTGGTCTCCCGGCTTACCGGTGACTCCCTGTCCTCCCTGGGTGGAGCTTCCTTTTGCAGGGCCCTTGTAAAGGGCATCCGGATTCACCTGGGGCTCAGGTTTTTCAGGTATTTCGTCAGTCGCCTTTTGCTGTTTATCGGTAACTTCCTGCTCCACAGTTTCCTTCGGTTTCTCTGTCTTAGGCTTGCTGACCGGAACTTCCTCCACTTCCTGAGTGAGCACCTCTTCCTCTGGTTGAGGTTCAGGCACCTGGGTCTGGGGTTGCATTTCTTCAGGGACGATCATTTCGTCAGGCTGAACCAATCCCATTCCCTGGTCAGAATATCCCAGATCGACCTCCACTCCTTCCTCTCCGGGAAGAGGCAATGGGGTTTTCAGGGCCATCAGCAAAAAGGCCAGCAGGATGACGAGGTGGCCTACGACCGTACCTATGATCCCTTTGATCTTATCTGAATGCTCATTCATGGGAGCTTTTGGGCTGTGTTGCCAGGATTACTTTATGCTTGGTATTATATAATCGGTTCACGCTGTTCACCGCATCAATGACGGTCACCACATACTGAACAGCCACGGTTTTGTCTGCACGCAATACGACGGAAGCATCCTTCTGGCCCTGGAGGATAACAGCCAGTTCTTTACCGATGGACAGCGGTTCGACCGGCTTGCCATCAACATAATATGCCATTCGTTCGTCGATGTAAACGGTCACTGTGGCTGGCTTTGCCAGGGTCTTGCTGTCGCTGCTGGGCAACAGAAGTTTTACGGCATTGGGAGCAACCAGCGTAGAGGTGAGCATAAAAAAGATCAGCAGAAGAAAAACCAGGTCCGACATGGAAGCCATGGAGAATTCAGCTTTGCGCTTATTTCTGAGCTGTATTGCCATTGCATCTTAATTTTCATTCATTTATCAAAGGAAAGGGCACCCTTATTTTGCCGGTTCATGAAGAAGATCCATGAATTCGGTGGCCCTAGCTTCCAGGATGAAAACCAGCTTTTCGATACGGGCGACAAGTATGTTGTATCCCAATAGCGCAATGATCCCTACGATCAGTCCGGCGACGGTGGTGATCATCGCCTGGTAAATACCTGTCGACAGCAACTGGATATCAATGTTGTTACCGGCCATCGACATATCGTAAAAGGCCCTGACCATCCCCAGTACAGTACCCAGAAAGCCGAGCATGGGAGCGATCCCTGCAATGGTGGCCAGTCCGGTAATATTCTTTTCCAGGCGGGCGACCTCAAGCTTGCCCACATTTTCGATGGCAGCATTGATATCATTCAGGGGTTTACCCAGGCGGGCCAATCCTTTTTCGATCATCCGGGCAATGGGGGTCGAATAGCTTTTGCACAGCGCATTGGCAGCATCCAGTCGCCCACCATGGACAAAATCGCGGATGTTGTTCATAAAATTCCGGTCGTCCCTGGAGGAACGGTTGATGATAAGAAAACGTTCAATAAAGATATAAACGGCTATAAACGACAGCAGGATTATGGGAAGCATGATCCAGCCGCCTTTGAGCATCAGCTCCCAGACAGACAACCGGATTACATTTTGCTGGGTGGACAGGACCACGTCCCCTGCACCCTGAGTTCCCTGGACAATTTGCAACAATATACCAGTCATATAGGTAATGGTTTTGTAAAGTTAAAATTACGACAATACCCTGTCACCCGGATTTCCTGGTCTGTCTTTTTTCTGACACCGGAATGTTAATACTAACTCCATTTTGGGGAAATTAGTATAATCAGGCGCCGATCATCGCCATTCAGGGCAAATAAACAGCTCCGCCGCAGGAGTCCTCCGTGGCTCCGGTGGCCGAATGCAGGCAGTTTGATTGGCTTCTTGACCGTAACACTCCCAGGAATGCAAAGATGAGTGCCTCCTTGTACTGAATGACCAGGCCGTCTGGAATGAAGACCGGATTATGCGTATGGTCCCGGATGCGTTCCATCAGAAATGTGTTGTATGCTCCTCCGCCGGTTACAATCATCGGATGTCCGGGATCCTGATCCAGCACCCTGGTAATCTGAAATGCAGCATGTTCGGTATAGGTTCTCAACAGATCATGAACGGTAAGGCCGGAATCATTGAACAAAGGAGTTATATTTTTTTCAACCCATTCTCTTCCGAGGGATTTGGGCGGTTGAAGATGGTAAAAGGCGAGTGCATTCAACCGCGTGAACAGGTTCGCATTTATTTTTCCAGAGCGGGCTAGGTCTCCGTCGGGATCATAGGGATGGCCGAGCCTGATGGCAAGGCTATTCAGCACAAAGTTCACCGGGCAGATATCTCCTGCAATGCGTTTGTCGTCCTGCTGAAAGGATATGTTAGCAAATCCTCCCAGGTTCAGGCAAAAGAAATAGGATCCAAACAGGAGTTGGTCGCCGGCAGGAACCAGAGGGGCACCCTGCCCGCCTTTTGCAACATCCGTGGTACGGAAATCACAGACGACAGGTAAACCTGTTTCGGCTGCCAGGGCGGCCCCGCTTCCAATCTGCAGGGTCATCCTGGCGGAAGGCTGATGGAAGACCGTATGCCCGTGCGAAGCGATCAAGTGAGGCCTGACTGATAGCTGCTGAAGGAACTTTCTTACCACGCTTCCCAGATAATGGCCATAGGATGTATGCAACAAAGCAAGCGATAATCCGTCATACGTATGCGCATTACGGAGATGTTCGGTCCACTCGGCAGGATAAGGATAGGTAACGGCTTCCTTGATCTCAAAGGTCCAACGGCCTTCGTTCTCCGTAAAATGACACAAGGCCAGGTCGGTCCCGTCCAACGACGTTCCTGACATAACCCCTATTGCCCAGTACGTATTCATGTTCAAAGCAGATCGGTCAGCTGTTCGAGTCCAATAGCCCTGGAGCCCTTCAACAACAGGATTCTGTTTCTTAGCGGCTGTTTCACGAGGTATTCGCGTGCCTCACCAACAGTCAGAAATGCCTTGAAACCATCCGGTATGGTAAGCGAGGAAAACTGCTCCCCGATGAGGATCCCCTGAGCCAGGTTGAGTTCGGTTGCAAATTCCATGATTCGTTGGTGTTCGTCGTGGCTGAAGGATCCAAGTTCCAGCATATCCCCCAGGATCAGGTATTTGCCGGGATCGCTCAGGGAAGCAAAATTCCTCAGGGCGGCTTCCATACTGGAAGGATTGGCATTGTAGGCATCCATGATCACACGGTTGTGGCTTGTTTCCAGTAGCTGCGACCTCATATTGGCCGGCATGTAATCCGAAATGGCCTCGGCCATCTTGTCTAAGGGAACGTGAAAATACCTTCCGACTGCCCAGGCAGCCAGGATGTTCTCAAGGTTGTAGGCTCCGGTCAAACGCGTGTTTACCAACCGTTCTTTTCCATTATCGGTCTGTGCGATGCTGACGGTCAGGTACGGATCCATGGATTGGCAGGTCGCCATGACTGACGCCGGACCTGAGGAGCCATACGTGATGCGTGGTATTGTGGCCGAAAGGGAATCCAGCAGGGCATTGTCCGTATTGACAAACAACGTGCCCCCGGTATTGCTAATATATGTATAGAGCTCGTTCTTTGCACGGATGATCCCGTCGCAGTTGCCAAAACCCTCCAGGTGGGCTCGTCCGATGTTGGTAATGATACCCAGGCGGGGCTGGGCGATCCGGCACAGGTGGCTGATCTCGCCAGGGTGGTTGGCTCCCATCTCAGCGATGGCTACATCTGTGTCATCTTGAATGGAAAGGATGGTGAGGGGCACTCCGATATGGTTGTTGAAGTTACCCTTTGTGGCCACTACGCGGTACTGTTTCGACAGCACTGCATAACATAGCTCCTTGGTTGTCGTTTTGCCGTTGGTACCCGTGATGGCGAGTACGGGGATACCGGTGTGCTTACGATGGAATGTTGCCAGTTGTTGCAGAGTATCAAGGACATTGTCAACCAGAACGAACCGTTGGTTTCTGGCCACTCCGGGATCGTCGACCACGGCATAGGAACAGCCTTCTCCGATCGCTTTTTCCGCGAACGCATTTCCATCAAAGGAGTTTCCCTTCAACGCAAAAAAAACGGAGTCCCTGACTATCTTCCGGCTGTCGGTGCAGATGAGGGGATGTCTCTTAAAGATCCTGTATAGTTCTTCGATGGGCATTTTCTTCAAAACAAAACCCCATCCGGAGTCATCAGGATGGGGCATACAAACAGAATTGATTTCTTTCTTTTAATTCCCCCTGTAGGATGATCCCATCCTGGTCATCGCACATCGGAAGCCGATGTTGTTGGCCGACTGGTTCTCATCGAGGTATCTTCTGACGGATGGACTCAGGTAGTATGCCGGATCCCTCCATGAGCCTCCTTTGTAGACCCGCGACTTATCGCTGATCAGCGAGGTGTTGCCATAATCATACATGAGTTGGGTGGTATTGCTTTCAGCAGATTCAGCGGTCCAGTCCGCAGCGATGGTGGAGGAATAATCACCGTCTTTGTAGTTGATGTTGTCCGCTTTACGGTAGTTCTTTCTACCGGCAGCCTCTTCCGGAGTGACTTCCCTGTATTTGAGTCTTCCCAGGCTGTCTTTGGGGGCCAGGAAGCCATCCTCATCTGTTTGCTTAACCGTAAAGATGTTTCCCCTGAAGGGCTGTAGATCAGCTACATCCTGGAAAGTGAGGGGACGATAAACGTCAAGCACCCATTCCGCGACGTTACCTGCCATGTTGTAGAGTCCGTAGTCATTTGGCCAGTAGGAGGCGACTTCCGTAGGGATAAGGGCTCCATCGTTCAGGTTGCCTGCAACCCCCATATAATCACCCCTCCCTCTTTTAAAGTTGGCGATGAAATTGCCATAGTATTTCTTCTCGTCGGTCCTTACATAATTTCCGTTCCACGGATAGGATTTCCGTTCAACGATCCGTTCATTCAGCGTATTGCCGACGAGGCCGTAAGCTGCATATTCCCACTCCGCTTCGGTAGGCAGGCGATATTCGGGAAGAAGGATACCGTCCTCGAAGCGTACAGGACGACCGTCGGGATTGCCATTGGGGCTGAGGTCGGGCAGGTTCTTATTGACAAGTCCCTGGTATTGCCCGGCCAGATATGCATCCGTATTGAAGTTGTTTTCATTGCGCTGGTCAGGATCGGGCTGCAGGATCCCTTTCTTGATGAGGAGCATTTCATTGACACGGTCCGTACGCCATACGCAGTAGTCGTTGGCCTGCACCCAGGATACGCCGACCACAGGATAATTCTTATAGGCCGGATGACGCAGGTACGTGGTCACAAAGGGCTCATTGAAGGCCAGGCGGTCACGCCACACCAACGTGTCGGGTAATGCCTTTCTCACTACTTCAGGATAATCGGTTCCGAAAACCCTTTCCAGCCAGTACATGTATTCCAGGTAATCAACGTTGGCCACTTCCGTTTCATCCATGTAGAATGAACTGACGGTCACTCTTCTGGGAACATTGTCCCAATCATACAAGACATCCTGCTGGGTGGAACCCATCACGAACGTACCTCCTTCAACATACACCAATCCAGGGCCTGTGATCTGTTCAGTTTCCTGGGCAACTTCAAATCCGCCCCATTTGGAATCGTTGTATACCCACCCTGTGGTGTTGGAAGTCTGCTTCTTACCCATCTTGGATATCCCATCCTTGCCACATCCTGAAAAGACCACCACCAGCGCGGATATGAATAAAAGTCCTAAAAATTGATTTCGCCTGATCATATTGCTTGACTTAAGTTGAACCTATCAATAACTAAAAACTTGGTGAATTTATTACTTTAATCCTTCTTTTTTTATAGTCCTCTTTATAGATGCAGAATTCCCAGCGGAACGAGACCTCATGGGCTCCGCCCGAACTGATCCCGATCTTGGACAATGTGTAGTCGAAACTGTAACCGATTTGGTAGGTAGGTTGTCTGAATCCGAGCAATACAATGATCGCATCAGGATTTTCAAAATTGTGTCTGAACCAAAGTCCGGCGACAAAGGGATTGATTTTGCCATACAATCCGACATTCAGCTGGTGAAACTCACCCTGTTGCTGATACAGGAAATTGGGAGAAAGCGTGATATCATCCTCCTCAGCATCTCCAAACCGCATGGTCGAAAGGTTGAATTCAGCGCCCCCGTGCACAGTGAACTTTCTGCTGAGTTTGCTTTCGGAAGGTTCTGTAAAACCATTTTCGGGCTCGGCCAGGTGATGAACGGCAACTCCCCCGTAGAATTTATCCGAATAGCCTGCGATCACTCCGGCAGAAAAATCTACGAATCCTACTGACCGTGAATCATAGAACTGGGGATCATGATAGGCCGGATCGATGGTACCGTTACTTGGATCAATGGCATCCCCTAAGACCAGCTTATCCACGTCCACTTTCATCTGCTGATAGGTAGCCTGCGCACCGAAGTCAATGCGCAGATTGTCGGAAGCCTGTAATTTAAAGGAATACAGACCACTCGCCATCAGTGATGTGATGGCACCGCTTCCCTGCCGGTCGGCAGTGAACATCACCCCATATCCGCTCTTGATCTTTTCCAGGAACTGATCGTAACCAACGTTGTAGGTTACATATCCCTTGGAAATTGCCGGCCACTGATTGCGGTAATTCAATGTCAGACGGCCACAGTATGTGGAACCCGCCATGGCAGGATTCAGGTACATCGGATTGGCATAGTACTGCGAAAAAGCAGGATCCTGGCCGTATGTGAACGTAGGCAGCATAAAGGTGAACAACAGGACTAACACTGAAAGTTTCCTTATCATCCCGGCTTTTTCAGAAAATTGGGTACAATATTACAAATATTTTCAATCGGCGACGGCCTATGTTGATTATTATTTAAACTTAAAACAGTGAAAATTATTGCCACACAAGCAGAATCTGTATAAGAGAAATCCATGTGCAAACTTTTTGTTCATAAAATTGTCAATCTGCCAGGGCAATAATCCGGGTTTGATCCGCGCTTTACATTACATCAAGCAACGTTTTGTGGTTCCAAACCGTCTATTAACGAATGACACCGAAAAAATTCGGATATTTGCAACCAATACTTCACGGATGAGATTCAAAATCTTCATCATCACATTCATCCTTTCGGGCATCCATTATACGATGACCGCCCAATCCCTGCCGCGTCAAATCGAGGGATTCAGGGTTGGCACGATGAAGTACACGGAAACGGACTCTGCTGTTTTCATTGGTTTCGAAGGGGCTGTTTACACTTCTGAATCAGGAAGTCTGCCGGTTTATTCTGAAAGACTGGGTTGGGACCCCTCCTGGCAGGATCCTGAAATAAGGCTGACCAATATGATCTTCGACGCCCTGGACCATGCAGATGAAAACCTGATCCCTGATCTTGCCCGTGTGGGAGAGGAGATACAGGTGTCCACTACCATTTCGTATGAAAAGAAAAAGCCTTTTCTGACCTTTTCGTTCATCCCTCTCAGAAAAAACCCCTGGCTGGGCATTGTCGAGAAACTATCCTCTTTTCAGGCCGAAGTCGTTGCACGTCCATCCGCTTCTTCTCCCGGACTGGCACAGGGAAGGGTATACTCAGCTACCTCCCTGCTGGCCTCAGGAACCTGGTATAAATTTGCTGTCACCGAAACCGGGATGCACAAGATCACCTACAGTCAACTGGCAGAAATGGGCATTGCGGCTGCGTCCATTGATCCGAGGAATATCAGGATCTTCGGTTACGGCGGCAGAATGATGCCCGAAAACAGTGGTCAGGCAAGGTATGACGACATGCTGGAGAACAGCATCTATGTCTCGGGTGAGGTAGATGGCAGGATGGACCCACAGGACTATATTCTTTTCTACGGGGAGGGAACCGTGACCTGGTCGTACAATTATTTTCGTGAAGCATTTGAACATACCAACCACCTGTATGCGGATGCCTCCTGTTACTTCATCACCTGTGACCTGGGTCCGGGGAAAAGGGTCAGGCCGCTGGAAAGCACATCCGAACCAGCCACAGATAATGTATCCACGTTTAACGACTATGCTTCCCATGAAGTTGATAATGTCAACCTGATCAAATCGGGCAGGGTATGGCTGGGAGAGACATTTGACGTGGTTACCGATTACCCGTTCCCTTTTGAATTCCCAAACATTGATAAAAGTACACCGGTTAAAGTCAAAACCCACCTTGTAGCCAGGTCAACTATCAGCAGCTCGTTTCGCATCCAGGCAGCGGATCAGGTCCAGGTGGTTACCATTTCCGCTATCCTCTCCTCATACAACAGCCTGTACGCCAGAGAGGCTGCCACCACCATGGAATTCCTGCCGCTGGATTCCAGGGTGAATGTTTCGATCAAATATAACAAAACCACTGTCACGTCGATCGGATGGCTAAATTACATCGAGATCAATGCCCGAAGAGCGCTCAGCTTCACGGGTAATCAGGTGGCTTTTCGCGATGCCCGCTCTTCTGGACCCGGTAAGATCGCTGATTTTACGCTTTCGAATGCCTCATCATCTGTCTCTGTCTGGGACGTAACAAAATGTTACGACATCCGTGAAGTCAAAACGAAATCCACCGGAAACAACCTCACCTTCCGGCTCCCCTCCGATACGATCAGAGAGCTGGTCGCCTTCACCGGAAACGATTTTCCCCCGGTCACTTTTCTTCAAAAAATAAACAATCAGAACCTTCACTCGATCGGACAGGTGGATTATATCCTGATCACACCTGAAATATTCCTGGATGCCGCCAACCGCCTGGCACAATTTCATAGTGAAAGGAACGGACTGACACCGATCGTTGTGACATTGCCAGCGATCTACAACGAATTTTCCTCGGGGATGCAGGATATCACCGCCATCCGGGATTTTGTGAAGATGCTGTATGACCGCTCGGAAGAAGGTCTCGAACCAAAATACCTCCTGCTGTTCGGTGACGGATCGTATGACGACAAAAACCGACTTACGGGCAACACCAACCTGATTCCTACGTATCAGTCGGCCGAGAGCTTCAGCCCTGTGCTTTCGTATGTCACGGACGATTACTTTGGCATCCTGGATGACGGGGAAGGCACAGGGGAAAATGACATGATCGACATTGGCGTGGGGAGGTTGCCTGTTGTGACGGTGGAAGAAGCCGATGTGGCTGTGGATAAAATCATTCACTATGCCACCTCTGCCTCCAGGGTAATGGGTGACTGGCGAAACGTTGTCGCCTTTGTCGCCGACGACGAGGACAGCAATATCCATCTTGATGATGCCGATAACCTGGCCACCTATGTCGATTCCAATTACACCGATTATAATGTCACCAAGATCTATCTTGATTCCTATACCCAGGTTTCCACGCCTGGCGGACAACGCTACCCCGACGTCAATGCAGCCATCAACGATCAGGTAAAGAAAGGGGCACTGATCGTCAACTATACAGGGCACGGAGGTGAGGTGGGATGGGCTCATGAAAGAGTGCTGGAAGTGGCCGACATCAACAGCTGGACCAATTATGACAACATGCCTGTCTTTGTGACCGCCACCTGTGAATTCAGCCGTTTTGATGATCCCGGGAGAACCTCGGCAGGGGAATTTGTTTTCCTGAATCCAAAGGGAGGAGGGCTGGCCCTGTTCACGACAACACGGGCAACTTTTGGCAGCCCGAACTTTACCCTAAACAAAAGCTTTTACTCCTATGCATTCCGCAAGATCAACGGGCGTTATCCGACCATGGGGGACATCATTCTCTATTCCAAGCGGCAGAGCGGATCGAATAACAACGGCAGGAAATTCATCCTGCTGGGTGATCCGGCACAGCGCCTGGCCTATCCCGAATACGACGTGGTGGCCACTGCCATTAACTCCCGGCCTACGGATGGCCAGCCGGATACCATCAGCGCCCTGTCCACCGTTACGATCACCGGAGAGATCAGGGATACGCAAGGACGAATCATGACCGGCTTCAATGGCGCCTTGAGCACCACCGTCTTTGACAAGCCTCAGACCATCATCACCCTGGGGAATGACGGTGGCAGTACTAGAGGATTCAGCATGCAGAAAAGCATCCTCTACAAGGGAAAATCCACTGTGGTGGACGGCGCTTTTAAATTCACCTTCATCGTACCCAAGGATATCGCCTATAAGTTTGATTTCGGCAAGATCAGCTTCTATGCTGAAAATGGAACATGTGACGCCAACGGCTATTTCAGCAATATCATCATCGGCGGATTCGACGAGACTGCGTACACCGATGTAACCGGACCCAGCATCAGTCTGTATATGAACAATATCTATTTCAGAGACGGAGGGATCACGGATGAAAATCCGATCCTTCTGGCCCTGGTGGAGGATGAAAGCGGGATCAACACCGTGGGAAACGGCATCGGTCACGACATTGTTGCCATACTCGATCAGAGCAACGATGAACTCAAGGTGCTCAACGATTATTACCAGGCCAACCTCAATACGTACCGAAGCGGAGTGATCACCTACCCCTATTTTAACCTTGAGGAGGGCGAGCATCATATCCGGCTGAAGGTATGGGACGCTTTCAACAATTCATCCGAGGCGACCATCCGGTTTGTCGTGAAAAACTCAGGCAATCCTGTGATGCAGGATCCTTCGAACTACCCGAATCCCTTCACCGACAGGACATGGTTCACTTACGAGTTGAATCATTATGATGAGGAGATGGAAGTTGAGATCATGATCTATGACATGATCGGGCAGCTGGTCACTGTGATCCATCGTGAGACATACGGGGACGGATACCGTCCCGAACCCATTGAATGGGACGGAAAGAACCAGAACGGTAACTACCTTCGCGGAGGCCTGTACGTCTACAGGATCCGGGTGAAGGACAACAACGGAGCGGTATCGGAGGATTCAAACAAACTGGTCATCATCAGATGACGACAAGTCAGGAACTCATTGATATGATGCTTGTAAGAAAAATCAGAAGATTGGTCTTTTTCCTGGTCATCCTGGTAACCTCCGGCTTCATGACCATGGAACAGGAACCGGTCCGCGTCATTGTCTGGAATGGATTTCATGAGTATCCACTTGGTGAAAACATGTCCTACAAGACCTTTGATTTTAAACACGCCCGCTTTGATCCCTCCGCTTATGGATTCCTTCCTCTCTATTCGGAATCCATCCCGATGGATAACTGGTACGATACGGTTTATGTCAGAATTGCTGATATAACATCCGAAGAGATCCCGGCCGAAGAGATCACACAGGTTGAAGGACACGAAACCATTACCACGGACTGGCAGATCAAAAGCAGGATCATCACGCACAACGGTCAGCCAGAACTGCTGATCGATGTACTTCCCTTTGTCAGGTTACAGGATGAGGAGGTTTACCGCAGGCTGATCTCGTTTACCATCGATCTTGAATTTGGTCTGCTGGTCAACAAAATACCTTATGTCAATCCACTGCCTGTCATTCCCAATTCAGTCCTGAGCAGTGGCAGCTGGTTCAAAATAGGCATCACAAAATCAGGAGTTTACAGGATCACCTACCAGGATCTTGAATCCTGGGGATTGAATCCGACATCCCTTGATCCCAGAAATTTACGGATCTACGGCAATGGCCCGGGCATGCTGCCGGAACCCAATTCTCTCCCCAGGACTGTGGATCTTGCTGAAAATGCTATTCAGGTTGTCGGGGAAGAAGATGGCCTCTTTCATCCGAATGACTACATCTTCTTCTATGGCGCATCACAGACCGGATGGACATACAATCCCTTCAGGCTCACGTTTGAGCATTCGGTCAACCTGTATACCGACACCACCTATTATTTTCTCACTACTGATCTGGGTCCGGGCAAGCGAATCGGGGCCATCCAGCAAAGTATGTCTCTCCCCACCGATACGATCACCGATTTCAATAATTATGCGGTATTCGAAGAAGACCTGGTCAACCTGATCAAATCAGGAAAAGTATGGTATGGAAAGAAATTCGACATGATCGACTCGGTGCAGCTGGTAAGCTTTTCCTTTCCGGATCTGAAGACAAAAGTACCGGTCACCATTAAGTTTCTTGTTGCAGCACGATCAACGGTCAATTCAGACTTCACCATCTACTACCAAGGCGAAGCTGTGTCCAGCGCCACAGTGACGGGAATACAGCCTTCCTCCAAGGTGTTTGCATATAAAAGCCAGGACAGCGACACCTTCCTTGCTGAGGACGGGACCCTGGACATACGCGTCAGTTATAAAGCACCGACATCCACTTCCTTTGGCTGGCTGAATTACATCGAGCTGAATTTTATCCAGGATCTGATCTTCCGGGGAAACCAGCTAACTTTCAGAAACGCTTCAGCCGTGGGGAGAGACAGGGTGGGGAAATTCATCCTTTCCAACAGCAATTCAAAGACCGTGATCTGGGAAATCACCAATCCGAGGGAGGCTGTAGGTATCCTTGCGCAGCTCGAAGAAGACAGGCTGAGCTTTGTGCTGCCCGTGGATTCCTTGCGGCAATTCATCGCATTTGACGGTTCCGATTTCCTATCACCTTCTTTCATTAAAAAAGTGGAGAATCAGAACCTTCATGGTGTGGAAAGCGCCGATATGATCATTGTTTGTCCTCCCCGTTTCAGGGATCATGCCCAGCGTCTAGCTGACATCCATCTGGAGAGGGATCAGTTCTCGTCCCTTATCGTGTTCCCTGAACAGATCTATAACGAATTCTCATCCGGAGCAAAGGATATCTCCGCCATCCGGGATTTTATGAAATTGCTTTATATCCGTTATCCTGAAAGCATCGTGCCGAAATACCTGCTGCTTTTCGGCGACGGTTCGTTTGATCCCAAGGAACGGGTGGTACCTGGATCGGATCTTATCCCGACATTCCAGTCTGCCGAATCACTGCTGCTGACCTCTTCGTTTGTTTCCGATGACTATTACGGCCTTCTGGATGAGGAGGAGGGGAGTGACGCCCACGGCATCCCCGATGTGGGCATCGGGCGATTCCCCATCAGCACTGCCGAAGAAGCAGAACATATTCTTCATAAGATTGAGTTCTACCTCAACCATAAAGAACAGGTCCTTGGCGACTGGCGCAATAATATCTGCTTCCTGGCCGATGATGAAGACGTCAATTTGCATTTCAAGCAGGCCGAAGAGTTGGCTTCATACGTAGATAGCGCTTATAATCAATACAATATAGACAAGATATACTTTGATTCGTTTCAACAGGTTCCTTCCCCCAATGGGCCACGTTACCCCCGTGCCAATGAAGCCCTCAACCAACGGATGAAAGAAGGGGCCCTGATCATCAATTACACGGGTCATGGGGGCGAAACGGGCTGGGCGGACGAACGTGTCCTCGAAGTATCAGATATCAACAGCTGGACCAACATCGACCGGCTCCCCCTGTTCGTTACGGCAACATGCGAATTCAGCCGATTCGATGATTTTGAGCGGACTGCAGCTGGTGAACAGGTATTTCTGAACAACAACGGCGGCGGCATCGCCCTGATCACCACAACGCGCTTGGCCTTCGCACAGTCCAACTTTATCCTGAACACACGGTTCTACAAGTATGTCTTCGAAAAGATCAACGGACACTATCTCAGGCTGGGCGACCTCATCCGGCTGTCAAAAAGCTTCCCCGAAAACGATAATGTCAGGAATATAGTACTTTTGGGTGATCCGGCCCTTCAGCTGGCGTACCCGATGTACGAAATAAAAACGACAGCCTTCTCAGGAAGTCCATCCGGTGTCATGAAAGCCGACACAGTGTATGGCCTGTCAAAAATGACTGTGTCAGGGCAAATCCAGGATGAAGAAGGGAAGATCGTCACAGATTTCGATGGGAACCTTTACCCGAAAGTTTTTGACAAAGCTTTCACTATCCACATGCAGGTCAACGATCCGCGCAGCAGGCCCGGAGAGTTTACCATACAGAATACCGAACTGTTTAACGGCAACGTATCCGTCAGGCAGGGGAAATTTACGTTTTCATTCTTTATCCCCAAAGACATCTCCCTGAACTTTGGCACAGGCAGGATCAGCTATTATGCCATGGACAGCGTGGTGGATGCCAGTGGATATTACGAGGACTTTATCATCGGAGGCACTGATGAGAACGCGCAGGTGGATGATCAGGGCCCGTTGATCCGTCTGTTTCTCAATGACTCGACCTTTGTCAATGGTAACTGGGTGAGTCCGCAACCCACCCTGATCGCTGAGCTCAGCGATGAAAACGGGATCAACGCCCTGGGCAACGGCATTGGCCACGACATCGCGGCTACGTTGGATGGCAACTCGGATGAAGGGATTGTACTGAATGAACATTTTCAATACAGAAGGGATTCCTACCAGAAAGGAGACATTCGGTACACCATGCCCCTGATGCAGCCGGGAGCTCACCAACTCACGCTGAAAGCCTGGGACCTGCAGAATAATTCGTCGGTCGCCCTCATTGATTTCTTCGTTTCTGACAGCATCAACCTCCGTATTCAGAATGCAATGAATTATCCCAACCCTTTCCGGGATTACACCTATTTTTCATTCAACCACAACCAGTACAACGAACCCCTAAGCGCAGAGGTCTGGATCTATCACCTCAACGGAAGCCTTATAAGAAAACTTGGCCCGGTCGAGATACCAGCAAACGGATATAATGCATACACTCTCCTGTGGGACGGCACTACCGACTCAGGCACAAAGGTAAGGTCCGGGCTGTATATCTACCATATGATCGTTGACAACAAGAAAAGTTCCCTGGTACAGCTCTCAGGAAAACTTATTGTACTGGATTAAGCAATATCTTCTCTGAACTTTCGTTTTGCTACAAATAATTTTATATCTTTGCCGACGCAAAACTCTAATCATTTTATGCAGCACTACAGACTGAGGATCAGCATCATCAGTATTACCGGACTTATGATGTTATCAATTTTTGGGTACGCACAGAAGCCCAATTATCTCGGACAGCTAAATACCATTACTACTGCTGTGCCGTTTTTACTGATCGCTCCTGATGCACGTGGAGGAGGAATGGGTGATGCAGGTGTCACCAGTACCCCGGATGCCTCCTCGATGCACTATAATCCGGCAAAGTACGCATTCATCGAAAAAGACATGGGCTTTGCCATCTCGTACAGCCCCTGGCTGAGAGCCCTGGTGAGTGACATTAACCTTGCCTATCTGGCTGGATACAAACGCATTGACGACAAACAGACCATTGGTGCCTCCCTGCTTTATTTTTCACTGGGAGATATCACCTTTACCGATATCGTTGGCGAAGTGATCGGTAATTATAAGCCGAATGAATTCAGTATTGATGCAACATACGCACGTAAACTGGGCCCGGTGTGGTCAGGAGCCATTTCGGCACGCTACATCTACTCTAATCTCACGCAGGGCATACCCGTTGCCGGCTCCTCAACGCATGCAGGTTGGTCCATCGCCACTGACGTAGCATTCTACTATACGAAAAAGATCAACCTGAAAAACGTCGACGACGCATGGCTGAACCTCGGATTCAATATCTCCAACATCGGTGCGAAGATTTCATACAGTGACAGCAATACGGATAAAGACTTCATCCCCACCAACCTGCGTTTCGGCCCGTCACTTACCATTGATTTCAATGAATATAACCGTTTTTCATTCATGATCGACGCAAATAAGCTCCTGGTGCCTACGCCACCTTATTATGATTCCATCGGAAACATCACCAAGGGGATGAATCCCGATGTGGGCGTGGTGAAAGGAATGTACCAGTCATTCTATGATGCTCCGGGAGGATTTAGCGAAGAGATGAATGAATTCAGCTTTTGCATCGGTACTGAATACTGGTATGACCAGCAGTTCGCGATACGGGGAGGATATTTCTGGGAAGCTGCATCCAAAGGCAACAGGCAATACTTCACCCTGGGCGCCGGCCTCCGCTACAACGTTTTCGGACTGGATTTCTCCTACTTGATCCCGACCGATCAAAAAAATCCACTGGAAAACACTCTTCGCTTCACGCTTTCATTCGACTTTGAAGCGTTCACCAAAAAGACCGATGAAGAATTCACCGAATGACCTTCGGATAGGATTCGGCTATGATATTCACCGGCTGGTCGAAGACCGTCCCCTCTGTCTGGGGGGGATGATGATCCCCCATACCAAAGGATGCCAGGGACATTCCGATGCAGATGTTCTGATCCACGCGATCTGCGACGCACTGCTGGGAGCTGCGGGCCTGCGCGATATAGGCTTTCATTTCCCGGACACCTCTCCGGAATATAAGGGGATCGACAGCACGATCCTTCTACGGAATGTGATGCAACTTGTTTACGATAACGGTTTCCAACCGGTCAACCTCGATACTACGATCGTACTGGAACGACCAAAGCTCTCCTCCCACATCCCGGTTATGAAAAAAATTCTGGCAGGTATCCTGAAAACCGACGAAGCGGCCATTTCTATCAAAGCAAAGACCAATGAAGGTTTGGGACCTGTCGGCAACGAAGAGGCCGTCGCCGCCTATGCCATCGTCCTCCTGCATCCCTCCTCCCCCCTCTGATCACTTTGTGCCTTTGTGCCTAAAAAAAATACCCCTCCCCAAACCCCACCAGAAACAGCTTTTCCGTTGCACGCGTCAGCGCCGTGTAAAGCCACCTCATGTATTCCACATCGGGGATGTCATCCCGCACAAAACCCTGATCGACGAACACCCATTTCCATTGACCTCCCTGGGTTTTATGGCATGTCAGCGCATAGGCATATTTCACCTGTAATGCATTGTAATAAGGATCATTCCTGACCTTTTCAATACGCTGCTTTCTCCTGGGAAGGTCAGCGTAATCTTCCAGGATCGTCTGGAAAAGCTTTGCGCCATCCTGGATGGACAGGGAGGCTGCCTCAACATAAAGCGTATCCAGCAGCAGTCGGGTGTCGAATTCCTTCTGATCCGGGTAATCGATCATCCGAACCGTCACATCGGCGAACCGGTAGCCGTACATTTCCTGTATGTTCCTGATCTTTAGTATCTCAATAATATCGCCGTTGGCGATGAATCCCGCTTCAGAATCCGGCGGAAGCCAGAAATAATTATTCCGGACCACCATCAGCAGCTCTCCTGCAGCAAGCTCATTTTCGAAATACAGGATGCGCCTCCGTATTTCACGGTTATAAATATTGGCCCTTTTATTCGACCGCGTGATGACCACCGTGTCGGTCCGCCCGGTCGTAGCATACCCCTGATGCAGCAGATCCTCCATTTCCATGGAATGAATGCGGCGGATATCGTTGAACCCGCTGAGAGAGAAAAAAGGTACGGACGGAATGTTTCCCGTGATCTTCTGCCTCAGTTGGGTTGCATTGTGAAGGATGCCGGAATCCCGGGATTGTCTCACCACTTCGGTCAATTCGAACAGCTCGGTCGATGTGTGGTAGGTTTTGTCCAGATAACCGGGATCCAGGGCCTGGCTCATAACCTGGCCTACAGGCGGTAGCTGGGCCAGGTCACCCACCAGGATCAGCCGGCAGTTCTCTCCCTTGTTCACATAGTTAAAAAGATCATCCAGCAGGTTGCGGGGCGAAAACAGGCTGAAATCGCCGGTTGCAGTATCATTCTGGATCATGGAAGCTTCATCCACGATGAAAAGGGTGTTTCGGTGCTGATTTTCTTGCAGGGAAAGAACCAGGCTCCCTTCAGGGGTGGTTCGTGCAAAATAGATCTTTCGGTGGATCGTATGGGCCGGATGTGAAGAATATCCCGCCAGCACCTTGGCAGCCCTTCCCGTGGGGGCCAGCAGCACCGACCTGCGGTGCAACAGGGGAAGCACCTTGACCAATACGCTGATCACCGTCGTTTTCCCTGTCCCGGCATACCCTTTCAGCATAAACAGGGACCCGGGATCTTCCTTGACCAGAAAATCTGCCAGCCGCCCGATGAGCTCCTCCTGCCCCGATGTGGGGGAATACGGAAACTGAGAAAGCAACAGCTTACGTACCTGTTCTGACTTCATGGTATCTCCTCAAATTATCTCCAGCTCCTTTCTCCTCTCTAAAACGGATATCCGATCCCCAGGTTCCACACTACGTTGGATTTCATATCCGAATCAAAAATCCATCGGCTTCCTTCGGGCAGGTAGGGATCCCTGATCTGGGTGGCCAGGTCAAGGCGAATGATGAAGAAATCAAAATCCAGCCGGATGCCAAGACCGGCGTCTATCGCAAATTCCTTGTAAAATCTCTTGATGTCAAACTCACCACCGGGAAACTGTTCGCTTTTCCTCAGGAGCCATATGTTGCCAATATCCGTAAACACGGCACTTTTTAACATCTTATAGATGGGGAAGCGGTACTCGATGTTTGTCATCAATTTCAGATCCCCTGCCCTGTCAAAATCGAGGGTGTCAGTGGCATAACTGCCGGGTCCCAGCCGTCTGAAGATCCATCCCCTCATATCGTTGGCCCCTCCGGCAGGAAACGCCCGTTCATAGGGCATGACCAGCGAATTGCCATAGGGTATTCCAAGCCCTGCGTATCCCCTCAGCACCACGGTATTCTGGGAAAGGGTATAGTGATAGTACCGGAAATCAACTTCCTGTCGCAGGTATTGTGCAAAGGGCATTTTAAAGATCGTATACTTGCCATCCTGTGTGGGTGCTTCTGCCAGGTTCTTGATCAGCTGGATCAGATTGCCCCCTGTTTCCAGCTGGTAGTTCAGGTATATGAAATCAATATTCCTGTTCAGCTGCTGGCTGCTGAAGATGTAATTATACCGGGATGAAATGATGAAGTGATCCGAGTATTGCTCTTTCAGCCAGGGATCATTGGTTTCCTTGATATATTTATAGAAATCGGATGAGTCATCCGGAAAGATCTTGACGGAGGTCAGTTCCAGGGGCACGATCTCATGATGCGTTTGCGGGTTATGCTCCCAGTTATACCCGAAGGAGCCGTTGGACAGATGCCTCACATAATCAGGCTGAAGCTCGTAGTTATAGCTGACGGTGATGCTGGTCCTGGGCCGGAAATATTTTGGGAACCGCATCTGAGAAAAGGGGATCAGGAACTTCGGAAAGTGAAGGCTCACTTCGATGCCTGCTTCTACGGTATTGAAAAACAAAAATTGCTTCTCGGCCTCCTGAGCCGACCGCTGGAGTTCGGTGGCTCCCCGGAGGCGGACACGGAACAGCTCAGCACCTCCGAACAGGTTCTTGTTCTGAACCACCAGGCTGCCTGCGATACCGGGATTGCCCGCCGAATTCGTGATATCCGTTTCAATGGAAAAACTGTTGACAGGCGCATTGGTGATCATGATCCGCGCGTCCAGATAGGCCTGATCATCTGGCAACGTATCCCGCTGCAGTTCCACAGGTTCTGAAAATGTCAGGTTCACCAGCCGGTTGATC
The DNA here is from genome assembly GCA_028716265.1 of Bacteroidales bacterium. Classification (GTDB taxonomy): domain Bacteria; phylum Bacteroidota; class Bacteroidia; order Bacteroidales; family JAGONC01; genus JAGONC01. The sequence continues at coordinate 28,584 of JAQUQD010000030.1, forward strand.
GCCATGCGCGTGAGCTGCGTGCTGGTCTGGTTCGCATCACGAAGCCGGTAGAATGATCCCTGGGTGAAATACACCGACTGCGCGATGACAGCAGGCTTGATCTTCAGCATCCCGGGATAGATAAAAACATAGTGGTCCAGTGTATCTTTCTGCTTATGATTAAGTTGATAATACGTCAATGTATCCAGATGAACACTGGAGGGGCGGAGAGGATCAAAATGTGGCTCAATATAGATATGGCCAATCCGGTACCGCGTATGATTCGTCTCCACGACCGAATCCTTTGTACCGGCCTGGATTCTGCGGTTGTTCTCAATGATCATGAGAAGGTCCATCTGGTGACTGTTCAGGCTGCTGTCGAGCTCGTACCGGATGAAGTCCTTCGAAAAATGATAATATCCATTGTTCCTGAGCATTTCCGTGATGCGCGCCCGTTCATTATCAAGGGTATAGGCATTGTAATTGAATCCAGCCTTGAGCAAGGTATGCGGGATCACCTGGTCGACCAGGTGCGCCAGGGTGTCGTCTTTGATCATGTAACTGACATTTCGCAGGGTATAAGGCTTGCCGGCGTTGATGATATAATTCACCCGGGCCTTGTTCTTTGTCATTGTATCGACCGTGGTGGAAATGCCCGACTCAAAATAGCCGATATTGTTCATGTAACGCTTCATATCCCGGGACGACGCGTCGATCCTGCCCTGGTCGATCATGACCGGTTGTTCACCGAATTTCCTGCGGAACCAATCCTTGTACTTACGTTCCTTGCCTTTGTATGACTGCTGGTAGATCCAGGTATACAGGTTCAGTCCCAGAAACCGTTTATTCGGTGTCTGCTGCAAATATCCTGTCAGGTCACCGGTCTCGATCCGGCGGTCATCGGATCTGATGATATTCTTTTTCAGTCGGTATCCCTCCTGGATAAGCCTGGAGGGACCGCAGGAGGTCAGGATGATCGCAGGAAGGACCACCAGAAAGAAGATGCTATGGCGGAAAAAAAATTTCAAACAGAATCCCGGTTTGCTGCTCAGCTGTCTGAGAAGCAAATTTAGCATTATTCCCTGGTCATCACCAAGTGAAACACTTTATAAAAAATGAAAGATTGCAAAGGAATTTTACTATTCCGTGTAATCTTAACCTGTAAATGAATAATTTCACGGTGATAAATGGAAACCTATCTCCTATGCTTGTGAAAAAAGACCGGGATGAGAGCCGCCCTTACCGCTGGGTAGTTCTGTCTGCTTATTTCATCCTTACGGCGATGATCCAGGTGCACTGGGTCACCTTTGCTCCCATCACTGTGGAAGCCATTGGTCTGTACGAAACCTCCGCCTTCTGGATCGTGTTGTTGTCCATGTCGTTCATGGTTGTCTACATCCTGGTGGCGGCCCCCGCATCGTATATGATCGACCGGTTCGGTCTACGGATCGGTGTTGGCATCGGTGCAGTGCTGATGGCCGTCTTTGGTTATCTGAAGGGAGCTTTTGGTGATAATTACACCGTTGTTTGTATCGCCCAGTTTGCGCTGGCTGCAGCCCAGCCATTCATTTTAAACGCTATCACAAAGATCGCAGCCGACTGGTTCCCTGTAAAGGAACGGGCATTGGCCACTGGCCTGGGCACACTGGCCCAATTTGTGGGTATCTTGCTCGCCATGGCCCTGACCAAACCTCTGGCACAATCATTCCTGGCAGCTGGAGCACCACAGAACCTGACCATCGAATCAGTTCGTTCCATGCTCATGGTTTATGGATGGATCTCCATCGCTGTTGCGCTCATCTTCCTTCTTACTATAAGAGAAAGAAAATCAACTGGTTATGACGAATCTGCCCTTTCCATGGAAAAACTCAGCGGATGGCAGGGCTTCAGGCATGTTCTGCGACTCAGGGACATGCAGTTCCTTCTGGCGGTATTTTTCATAGGTCTGGGTCTGTTCAATGCCCTGACGACCTATGTGGACCTCTTGCTGGCTTCCAAGGGATATATAACAGGTGGCAATGAATCCGGGCTGACAGGCGCCGTATTGATGGGATCAGGAATTGTGGGAGCCGTTATCATCCCTCTCTTTTCCGACCGGATCAGGAAACGGAAAGCCGTATTGCTGTTCTGCCTGGCAGCACTGTTGCCGGGCTTGGCCGGACTAACCTTTTTCACAAGCTACCTCCCCCTGGTTCTTTCAGCGGGTGTTTTAGGATTTTTTATCATGGGGGCTGCACCAGTGGGATTTCAGTACGCTGCGGAGATCAGCCGTCCCGCTCCTGAGTCCATTTCCCTGGGAATGATCCTGTTTGCGGGGCAGGTATCAGGGATCCTCTTCATCCTCATCATGGGCTTGGCAGGCAACGTGACCATGGAAGCTTTCGCCAATGCCAGCAAAGCGAGTGAACATCTGAACCTGGTCCCGTTCATGATCGGTTTTCTTGTCCTGTCAGTCATCAATGTTTTCCTTGCGGCTGGAATGAGAGAGTACAGGCCGGGCACTTGAACGATAAAAATTCATCACAAACCATAACGTATGAGAAAAGTTCTTGACGACATCGTCACCATCGCTCTTGCCTTTGAACAGAAAGGGTGGGCTGAAGGGAATGCGGGCAACATCTCGGTCAATGTCACCGGAAGTCCCGGTAGTCTTCCTGACGAACCACTGGACTCCTACCCCTTGTATCCTTTACCGGCAACCTTTCGAGCCCTGGCCGGGCAATATCTGCTGGTCAGCGGCGCAGGGACCAGGATGCGCAACCTGGTAAAGCAGCCCCTGTTGAATCTGCTCCTGCTGAAGATATCAGATGATGGCACATCCTACATCCATCTGCCCATCAGGCAGGAAATCGACACCACCTTGCGGCCGACGACCGAATTCATGACCCACCTGTCCGTTCAGGAGTATCTGTTGACCACCGGACACAAAGAACAGGCAGTCGTTCATACCCATGTCAACGAGCTGATTGCACTTACCCTCGATCCAAAGATCACTGATGAGATCACCCTGAACCGGATTCTCGGATCCATTCTCACGGAGATGGCCATGCTGATCCCGAAAGGACTGGGACTGATCCCCTTGCTGGAACCAGGTTCAGAGGATGTGGCCAGGGCCACAGCCGAATCCCTTCAGCAGCACGACATGATCCTGTGGGCACGGCATGGTGTGATCACCGTGGGAAAGGACCTGTATGATTGTCTTGACAAGATCGAGATCGTGACCAAAGCGGCAAAGATCTATTTCCTGGTAAGACCTCTGTGAGGAGATTATCCTCGCGCCAGCCAGCCATTGTAGGTGTCCAGGAACTGCTTCCAGTGGATGAACTCAGGGTGAAGCAGAGGTAAAAGGTGATCATAATCCGGATTATACTCACCGGGATCAGGGGCATAAATGGACAATCCGTTCGGAAGTTCCTTCCCGCCGGCTACTTCCTTGTACACCACGACTCCGGAGTGGTCGTAAAAGTCGGCCAGCGACCGGGCTTTCATGGTGATCTCCGGTGAGATCCATGCATCTTCGAGGTTAAGGGTAAAACCGATCAGATCCAAAAATCCCCCCCTGAATGAAAAGGTGCTGTTCATGCATTCATGCACTGCATGGAATACCTTTTCATCCATCGAAGCGTACAGGGCACGCGACAGGGCTCCGATCCGTTCACAGAGCCCCGGCAGGTGTGTACCGTTGAATACGGACTGGGTAAGCATTTTGCTTACCCTGGGATCCCCGGCGGATTGATAGAATCCGGCAACGGAGGCCACCACTTGGTTGGCCAGTTCACCCGGGCCCATCCCCGGATGGTCAGCCAACTTGCTCAGGATTCGGTCGTAAGGGTAACCGGTGCCCGGTTCAGGGGCTTCCGAGGCGACGATGTAGGGAGCATTGCCCGCAAATAAATCAAGTGCCTCAACGTTGGCCATACTGCAGGCATCAAATGCCACAATATCGAAGGAAGCTCCTGTGTAATCCTCCGCAGGATGAAAACGTGACCGGATTGCTTCCATTGTCCCCGAATAGCATTGGTGCAACCGGGCAAGATTCGGCTCAATGTCGCCAAAAGGCAGTTCAATGCCTTTCTTTAAATACATTTTCCATGTCTTGAAATCAGGCAGAAGACCTTTCCATCCGCTACCATGTCCCGACAGAATGAGCATCCTTTTCTCTGCAGGGAAAATGACGGAGTTGTTTCGAATGGTTTCACTGAGGATCCTGGGATGGCTTTCGATCCGAAGAAAACGTAGGACAATGTCTTCCAGGAAAGAGGCATCCGCATTGAGCCGTACGAAAAGGGAATCCGTCAGCAGCGGGCCAATGAAGATCGCATTGACATGCACGTCGGCGGAGGATCCTACGGCTTTCATTTCCAGCAGATCATCAAACATCAACGCCGACAGGGCCGGATCATCAGCCGCCATAAAGGTAAAGACGCTCCAGCGTGCCGGTCGGTTGACCGCCTCCAGGTTGTCCGGGGATATTCCAAAACTGAAATCCCGCCTATCCAGACGGAGTATTTCAGGAAGGCCATTGCGGTACGGATTGCCCTGATCGAAAAGCATGTCAGTGATGCGAATTTACAGGTTAAATACAAAACCTCATCGGTACATCCGCTTGGTTAAAGCCATTTCACTGCTTCAAAAATAAAGATCTTTGCAAACATTTTGTATCTTAGCTACAGAGAAAATTTATTTACCTTAAAACCTTAAGATCATGGCAATTTTAAAAGTCATTGAAGTGCTGGCATCCTCACCAAAAAGCTGGGAAGACGCAGCCCAGGAAGCTGTGAAGATAGCTTCAAAAACCGTAAAGGAGATCCGTTCGGTCTATATCCAGGAGATGAGCGTGGTGGTCAAAAATAACATGGTCGCTGAATACCGGGTCAATGCCAAGATCACCTTTGAGGTCATCACGTTATAGAAAGCACCTCAAGGATACTTCGTATAACTGCTTCCAATAAACCCAGACGGCCTCTACACTAAAGGATGCGTGTTGATTTTTGGATGCATGTGGTTGTGAGGCAGTAAACATTTTGGGAGCGTATCATTGGTAAATTATCATCAGGATAATCATCTTATACTGAAATTATCTATTTTTGCCAACCGTTCAACACCACACTCACACCCACACTGACACTCACACCCGCTCTGGGAGTTTAGCTCAGTCGGTTCAGAGCATCTGCCTTACAAGCAGAGGGTCGGTGGTTCGAATCCACTAGCTCCCACAGACAAGACCCTGCATTACCATTCGGTAACTATTCAACAATCCATTGTTAATAAGAAAATATCCTACGTGCCAGCCTTAAATGGTAAATATTTATCTTTGCTTAACCTCTGTTTTTCTATCTAAGACGGGGTTTTAGTTGCGGGAGTGTGTTCTGGGTGAAACACACTCCTTTTTTTATTTTTATGCATCAATTATCGGGCAGCCGGTAAGCAGCGTAAAGATCACACGACCTTATCCTTGAGTCAGGCAAACTGGATCCTGTACAGCATTAGGGCAAAAGATCGTTATAAATGAACCGGTCCACCTTGTCCCTCACCTCAAAGCTGCCGACCGGAAAATGCTGGCACATAACCACGTAAACCATCTGCAAAGGGGGATCCACCATGCAGGACGTATTGAATAGTCCACTCCAGCTATATGAACCGGCTGAGGATCCCTTCATTCCCTCGATGGGCTCAGTCTGGACATAAAATCCAAAGCCATAGGAAAGACCGGGGGCAAAGAACTCGATCTCACCCAGCTGACCGGATGTCATCAGCCGGACCGTTTCAGGTTTCAATATCCGTTTGCCGGCCAGTTCACCCTGGTTCAGCAGCATTTGCAGGAAGAGCATATAATCATAAGCTGTGGAGTACATTCCTGCTCCACCGGAAAAATACGTTTGCGGACCATCAGGATCAATAACTGGCGTGAAGGTCATTCCATAAAAATTCTGATCAGCAGCTGAATACTTGTAAAGAGACGTGTCAGCATGCGGATGGTAAAGGGAGGCAATCCTGTCCGTTTTCTCTGCGGGAACGTAAAAATAGGTGTCGGTCATGCCCAGCGGCTGACAGATCCGTTCGGAAATGAACGTATCCAGGGATTGACCTGAAAGGATCTCCACCAGATAGCCCACTACGTCGGCATTCATCCCCAGGTGCCAACGTTCGCCGGGATTAAACAGCAGAGGAAGCCCGGCAAGTTTCTTTACCATATCCCCGACAGTACCCGGTGTCTGCGTCATACCGTTGGAAATCCCGGCCTGCCTGTAAAGATCAGAGATAAGAGGCTGGTTAAAAGCTATAGGTCAGCCCGGAGGTCTGGTTAAGCAGGTGCCGGATCGTGATCTCCGAGGTTGCCGGTTCCAGTGTGTACGATGAAGGTATCCCGTTTGCATCCACTTCCTCTGAAAAGGTC
>JAQUQD010000031.1 GCA_028716265.1 Bacteroidales bacterium
GCTTCACAAAAAGACTTCAATACGCAGGGCGATCCCACGAACGGTATGTTCGCCAACCGTCCCCAGGGCATGACAGACCGCTCGGTGTATGTAAGAAAGGAAGTGATCAACATCTATCCCGACACGCTTGTCTGGATAAAGGACTATGCCTATTCGTACAACGAACCTGCCACCCAGCGCTATTTCTCCCATCCTGCCTATGATAATTATCCTGTGGTGGGCGTTACCTGGTCGCAGGCAAAAGCATTCTGCATCTGGAGGACGGAACTGCTGAACACGTACCTGTCCTCCAAGGAGGAAGCCGTCCTGAATGAATTCAGATTGCCCACGGAAGCCGAATGGGAGTGGGCGGCACGGGGCGGTTATGAATTGAATCCATACCCCTGGGGCGGACCCTACACCCGAAACGGCAAAGGATGTTTTCTGGCCAATTTCAAGCCGATGCGCGGGAACTATGTGGGTGACGGTGGCCAGACAACGGTCGTGGCCGGCCATTATCCACGCAACGACTTTGGCCTCTACGACATGGCAGGGAACGTTTCAGAATGGACCAATGATGCCTACGATGAATCCACCTACAATTTTGCATGGGATATGAATCCAACCTATACCTACACCGCTAAGGAAACGGATTCCCCCACACTGAAACGAAAAGTTGTCAGGGGCGGCTCATGGAAAGATGTAGCCTATTATCTCCAGGTCTATTCCCGCAGCTATGAATACCAGGATACAGCGAAATGCTACATCGGATTCCGCTGTGTCCAGAATTATCTGGGCAGGCAAAAAGGCGACAATCCTTCCAAGGCCTCTTACATCTATCGTTAACAGTCGATACCATTTCTTGATTTTTTAATTAACAACTTAATATTTTAGAATAGCATTATGGGACTTAGCAACACAGTCAGGAGCAGAGGATTTAAGAATTTTATGTCCAAACTCTATGGATGGGGCGCATCCGTGGTTATCCTGGGAGCTCTTTTTAAAATCAATCACTACCCGGGAGCAGATTATATGCTGATCATCGGTCTGGGTACCGAATCACTGATTTTCTTTTTCTCAGGCTTCGAGCCCCCTTACGTGGAGCCCGACTGGAGCCTGGTGTATCCTGAACTGGCAGGGCTGTATCACGGCGCTGAAGTCGATACCAAGGTGTTAAAGAAAGGGAAACAAAGTCTTACCGGTGAACTGGACACCATGCTGGCGGAAGCCAAAATTGACCAGGGGCTGATTGATAGTTTGGGCAAGGGCCTGAAGAAAATGAGCGAAAGCACGGCCGTGCTCTCCGAGGTTTCCAATGCAGCCCTTGCCACCAATGAATATGTCGAAAATGTCAAAGGCGCCTCCAAATCCGTTTCAGAACTTTCGTCGACATATGCTAAAACCTCACAGACCCTGAACAAGGATCTGGAATCTTCCCAGGAGCACCTCAGTAACCTGAAGAGCGCTTCCCAGTCGGCCGCCACCCTCTCCAAGGTCTATACCGATGCATCCCAGTCGATCAAAGGCAATCTGACTGCCACTGAACAATTCTCGGAGAGCGTGAAACAAGCGGCACAGTCGGCTGCCACCCTTTCCCAAAAATATGTGACTTCCGCCGAGAAAATAACGGAATCGGCATCCAAACTCGAGAACATCGGGATGGAATCCAAGGATTTCAACGCCCAGCTAAAGAAAGTGTCGGATAACCTGGCCGCATTGAACACGATCTATGAACTGCAACTACAGGGTTCCAACGAAAACGTGGAATCCAACAGCAAACTTCAGGTGACCCTGGGCCACCTGTTGAGCAGCATGAATGAGTCGGTGGATAAGACAACGAAGTACCAGCAAAATATCGCCGCCCTGAACGCCATGTATGAAAAACAGCTCCAGGGAACGAATAAACAGGTTGAAGTGACCGACCAGATGCAGAAAGCACTGGATAAGTTCCTGGAAAACCTCAATGCCTCCGCCAACCTGACCTCAAAGTACAAACAGGAAGTGGATTCATTGACCCAGAACCTGGCCGCCCTCAATAAGGTCTATGGAAATATGCTCTCGGCCATGAATGTCAGGATGGGCTCCTGAATTGGGTAAATATTAACAAAAACGCATTTGAAAGACTTAATATCAATATCAGATGGCTGGATATAAGGAAACACCGCGACAAAAGATGATAGCCATGATGTATCTGGTGTTGACTTCCTTGCTCGCACTCAATGTCTCAAAGGAGATCATCGACACATTCATCATTATGAATGAGAGTATGGAAATCACCACCAGGACATTTACAAGTAAAATGGATAACACGTACTCGAAATTCAGTCAGCAGTACTCATTGAATCCAAATAAAGTCGGACCTTTCTGGTCTCAGGCCCAGGATGTACAAAAACTTGCCAATGAACTGATCGACTATATCAACAACATCAAGTATGAAGTAATCATAACTACTGACGCGAAGATCAATACGGTGGAAGAGGCCAAAATTGCTCCGCTGGATGAAATAGCATCAAAAGACCGGTTTACCGAACCCACCCGTTATTTCTTTGGAAGATCGCGGACAGGGGAAGAGGGCGTGGCCGGCGACCTGAAAAGGAAACTGATCGAATTCAGGGCGAAAATGCTGCAGTACATGGGATTGCCAAGCGACAGCGACCGTCTTGGACTGATCACCGAAGGGGATTTCAGGGATGCAGACGGAAAGAAGCAGACCTGGGAGCAGCATTATTTTTACTACACCGTCCTTGCCGCTGACGTGGCCATTCTCAACCGGCTGATCGCAGAGGTTAAAAATGCTGAGTTTGATGTGGTTTCTCATATTTACAGTGAAGTGACTGCCGAAGACTTCAAGTTCGACCAGATCAGTGCGAAGGTCATTGCCAACAGCCGGTATATCTTCGAAGGGGATAAATACGAAGCTGAAGTCATCGTGGCAGCGTATGACACCAAACAGAATCCGGCTGTATATTACATGGAGGGAGCGGATACCATCCGCAATATCGATAATGCCAAGCAGGTGGATGGAGAGGCCGGAGTGGTAAAACTGAGCATCCCTGCCGGATCCGCCGGGCTGAAGAAATATGCCGGTATCGTTCAGGTGCTGGATCCCTCAGGAATACCCCAGAACTACTCCTTCAAGGATGAATACATCGTTGCCAAGCCTTCACTGACGGTTTCTGCCACCAAAATGAACGTGTTCTATATCGGGGTCGACAATCCGGTTTCCATTTCCGTGCCGGGCATCAGCAATGACCTGATCCTTCCCCGTATCAATGTAGGCTCGCTGACACCTGCCCCTGCTGGCAACAATTACAACTATGTGGTCAGGATCCCGAAGGGTTCGACGGGTAAGGCCGTGATCGCCGTAGAAGCGGAGTACAGCGGTCAGAATATCAATATGGGGAGCTCTGAATTCCGTATCAAGCGTGTACCTGATCCCAAGGCATTCATTGCCAATGTCAACGACGGACCGGTGTCGAAAAACGCCCTGGTGGCTGCCGGTGCCATCATCCCACGGCCACCCGAAGATTTTGAGTTCGACCTGAGCTTTGTGATCACTTCCTTTACTTTTGTGTCTGTGCGCAGCGGCGACATTTTCAGCAGTTCCGGACGAGGGAACCAGCTTACGCAGGATATGAAAACATTTATCACCAATGCCAAAAGAGGTACCAAAGTGTGGCTGGAAAATATCATTGCCGAAGGACCTGACGGTAACCGCAGGCTGGGAACCATAACACTTGTTCTTGAATAATCATTAATATTATAATTTCACCAGGAGGAGATATGAAAAAAATAATTGCAGCGGGTTTTTTCTTTGGATTGATCGTGATGGCGCTGTCCTCGACAGCCCAGATCCTCGACAGCCCGCCACGTGATGCTGCGTACGATAAAACCCATATCATCGAGAATACTCCACTGCCCTATGCCTACGTCCGGGAAGCCGATGTCATGTGGGAAAAACGGCTGTGGAGAGTCATTGATATGGAGGAAAAGATCAACCAGGTATTCTATTATCCAGAAATGCCTCATAATCAGTGGAGAAGCTTTATGCAGGTGATCATCGACGCACTCAAGGAAGGATCCATCACAGCATATGATGCCAGCCTGCCGACGGATGAATTCACGGCACCTCTGACCTTCCAGGAACTGATGAATACGCTGGAAAGAGCTGACACTATGTCCCTGCAGCGGCCCTACCCACCCTATGACTGGTACGACACGGTGATCTCAGTGACATTCAACCCCTCGACTGTAAAAAAGATCCGTATAAAGGAGGACTGGTTCTTCGACAAGCACCGGTCGATGCTGGACGTGAGGATCCTCGGCATTTGCCCGGTCGTGGAAGACTATGACGAAAAGGGTGAATTCCGCGCCTTCCGACCCCTGTTCTGGATCTATTTCCCGGAAGCACGGAACATCTTAGCCAAGGCGGAGGTCTTCAACCGCATGAACAGCTCTAACCGGCTTACCTACGACGATGTTTTCCATAAACGTATCTTCAATAGTTATATTTACAAGGAAGACAACGTGTTCGACCGGAAAATATCAGAATACGCCACTGGCCTTGATGCTCTCCTGGAAGCAGAACGAATAAAATATGAACTCTTTGAGTTTGAACAGAACCTGTGGGAGTATTAAACAGTAACCATGAACGATTGAAGAAGGAGAAGGAGAGGTGGAGGGAGATTGACGAAAGGAAGGATGAACGATGAAATAGGAGGGGTTGACCAGGATGAGGGGTCAACCCCTTTTTAATTTACCGGACAGGATGAGGCCCGCGGGATCAGACATCGAGAAAAATCATCCGGAATTTAGTACTTTTGTTTACATGCTGTCAGTATGCTATTATTGCAGGCGCAATGAATAACCGGTTTCTTGATACTCCCGTTGAATACCTGAAAGGCATCGGGCCGAAGCGCGCTGAGTTACTCCGGAACGAACTGGAGATCCATACGTTCGGCGATCTGCTGGAGTATTTTCCCTTCCGGTACGTCGACCGCAGCCGTATTCAGTCCATCCGGGAGATCACCAGTGACGCGGCATGGGTGCAGCTGATCGGGCATATAGTCCGCGTGCAGACCATCGGAAAAGGTCCGGCCACCAGGCTGGTGGCCGTATTAAGGGATGATACCGGGGAGATCGAACTAGTCTGGTTCCAGGGAATCAAATGGATCAGGGACAAACTGATCCCAGATGTGGATTTTCTGGTCTTTGGCAAACCAACCTGGTTCAAAGGTAAATATAACATTCCCCATCCGGAAATGGACCTTGCCAGCGAACGGACCCTCACCGTTACTGAGACCTTGCAACCTTTTTATAATTCGTCTGAAAAACTGAAATCCAGGGGATTTAACTCCAAAGAATTCAGTAAGGTCATGAGAGTCCTCACCGGCAATGCCAAGGGAAACCTTCCGGAAACCTTGCCTCCGGAACTGATCACACAGTTCCGGTTCATCTCCAGAGAGGAAGCCTTAAACCAGATCCACTTTCCAGCAGACAGCAGCATGCTTCAGAAAGCACAATTCCGTCTCCGTTTTGAGGAACTTTTCTTCATCCAGCTGAACCTTGTCCAGCTGAAACTACTGCGGAACAAAAAAATAACCGGCCTTACCTTTCCCAGGATCGGGGACTTTTTCAATGAATTCTATCATCATCATCTCCCTTTCGAACTCACCGGGGCGCAGAAGAAAGTCCTCAGGGAGATAAGGATGGATACAGGATCGGGCAAGCAGATGAACCGATTGCTGCAGGGCGATGTGGGAAGCGGAAAGACGCTTGTGGCGCTGATGGCGATGCTGATGGCCCTCGACAATCGCTACCAGGCGTGCATGATGGCACCGACCGAGATCCTGGCCATGCAGCACTATGAATCACTGGTGCGATTCCTTGGCGACATGAATGTTCAGTTTGAACTCCTGACCGGTTCAACACCTGCTTCGAGGCGAAAGGGTATCCATGAACGGCTGAGGAATGGTGAGCTGCAGATCCTGGTTGGAACGCATGCCCTGATCGAAGAGGAGGTTCAGTTCCAAAACCTTGGACTGGTGGTGATCGACGAGCAGCATCGCTTTGGTGTAGCCCAGCGGGCCCGGTTGTGGGAGAAACGTGAGGTGCCGCCCCATGTACTGGTCATGACCGCCACACCCATCCCCCGTACGCTGGCCATGACCCTGTACGGTGATCTCGATGTGTCGGTGATCGATGAACTGCCGCCGGGACGGAAGCCCGTCAAGACGTACCATTTCAGCGACAGCGCCAGGCTGAAGGTTTTTGGATTCATGAAGCAGGAAATCCGGAAAGGAAGGCAGATCTATGTTGTCTATCCCCTCATCAAGGAATCCGAAGCACTCGACCTGAAAGACCTTATGGACGGCTATGAAAGCATCGTGCGGGAATTTCCCTTACCCCACTATGCGGTCAGCATCGTTCACGGACGGCTGAAACCGGCAGATAAGGATTATGAGATGCAGCGGTTCATCAGGAAGGAAACCCAGATCATGGTGGCCACTACGGTGATCGAAGTGGGTGTGGACATCCCCAACGCGTCGGTCATGGTGATCGAAAATGCGGAACGCTTCGGCCTTTCCCAGTTGCATCAGCTGCGCGGAAGAGTAGGCCGGGGGGCTGATCAGTCATACTGCATCCTCATGACAGGCAATAAACTGACTACGGAGGGCCGCAAGCGCATAGAGACGATGGTACGTACCACCGATGGCTTCGAGATAGCGGAGACCGACCTGAAGATAAGGGGCCCCGGCGACCTGGAAGGTACTCAGCAAAGCGGCATGATCCTCCTGCGCATCACCGACCTGGTCAGGGATGAGAGACTGCTGACCATGGCACGCAATGCAGCCATTTCTCTTCTGGAGAAAGATCCGGAACTGAAAAGGACCGAGAACCAGCCTGTCCTTGAACAGCTTCAGCGAATGAAAAAAATGAGGGCCAACTGGGGCATGATCAGCTGAAAGGGTAAAACCGATCCTAATCCTGCCTTCTGCCCGTAAACGCTCATATTTTATTTAAATTTGCCCAAAAATATTGCTGCATGAAAATTTCATACCGCTGGCTGAAACGCTACCTCGCCATTGATCTGCCTGCCGAAGAGGTTTCCGGGCTACTGACGAACTGCGGGCTGGAAGTGGAAAACCTCGAGATGACCGAAGCAGTGAAAGGCGGACTAAAAGGCGTGGTGATCGGAGAGGTGAAGACCTGCGTCAGGCACCCCAATTCGGACCATCTGAGCATCACCACGGTGGATGTGGGTGCCCCGGAGCTCCTTACCATCGTCTGTGGAGCACCCAATGTCAGGGCTGGGCAAAAAGTTCCGGTGGCCACCATCGGAACAGTGCTTTGGCAGGGAGATCAGTCCTTTGAGATAAAACTATCAAAGATCCGTGGCGAGCTTTCACAGGGAATGATCTGTGCTGAAGACGAGCTTGGCCTTGGAACATCCCATGCCGGGATCATGGAACTGCCGCCGGATGCACCCGTAGGGAAGCTCGCCAGCGATCATTTTCAGCTCAGGGAAGAAGTGGTATTCGAGATCGGGCTGACGCCCAACCGTACGGACGCCATGTCGCATCTGGGTGTGGCGCGGGATCTGCTGGCGGCCCTTAAAAGCCAGGACGCGGCGTATAAAGACCTTCAGCTTCGCATCCCGTCGGTGGACGACTTCAGGCCCGATAACCTCTCCCTGCCCATCGTGGTGGAAGTGGAAGATACAGAAGCATGCCCAAGGTATTCCGGGGTGAGCGTAACGGGCGTAGAGGTGGGCGAATCACCTGAATGGATGAGATCGTTGCTGACAGAAGCCGGTATCCGGCCTATCAACAATGTGGTGGATATCAGCAATTTCGTGATGCTTGAAACCGGCCAGCCCCTCCATTTTTTTGATGCGGATGAAGTGAACGGGCAAAGGATCGTCGTGAAAAAATTACCTGATAAAACCGCTTTTGTAACCCTTGACCAGGTGACACGTGAACTTTCGGGCGACGACCTGATGATCTGCAACAGCAAGGAGGGTATGTGCATCGCTGGCGTGTTCGGAGGGATGAAGTCGGGCGTGAGTGAAAAAACCACCAGGGTCTTTATCGAAAGCGCTCATTTCAACCCGAGAAGCATCCGTAAAACATCCAAACGTCATGGACTGCAGACCGATTCCTCGTTCCGGTTTGAAAGAGGTGTGGATCCCAACGGGACACTATTTGCCCTCAAGAGAGCCGCATTGCTTTTAAAAGAATTCGCCGGCGGATCGATCGCATCGGAGATCGTAGACATTTACCCCCATCCCATCCCCGAACAGGTGATCCGTGTCAGGTATGAAGCTGCTGACAGACTCATCGGAAAACGGATACCCCGTGATCAGATCAGGACCATCCTGAACGATACAGGAATCCGCATCCTTTCAGAGGATTCTGAAACCCTTCTGGTTTCAGTCCCTACCTTCAAGCTGGATGTCACCCGGGAAGCGGATGTGGTGGAAGAGATCCTGAGGATCTATGGTTATAATAACATAGAAATACCGACAGAAATCAAAGCCTCGGTAGTCTACTCGGAAAAACCTGACCGGGAAAAGGTCAGGGAGGTTGTTTCCGGATTGCTGACAGGTATTGGTTTCCATGAGATCATGAACAATTCACTCACCAATCCTGACTATT
Organism: Bacteroidales bacterium; assembly: GCA_028716265.1. Taxonomy (GTDB): domain Bacteria; phylum Bacteroidota; class Bacteroidia; order Bacteroidales; family JAGONC01; genus JAGONC01. The sequence continues at coordinate 8,637 of JAQUQD010000031.1, forward strand.
ATGAACCTGTGAAGGAATTCGTTCCGGGATCCTTTGCCGAAGTGATCAATCCCCTCAGCCGTGAATTGAAGATATTAAGGCAGGCCATGCTTTTCGGAGGATTGGAGTCCATTGTCCATAACATCAACCGCCGCTCTCCTGACCTGAAGTTCTTTGAATTCGGGAAAACGTATCACCAGCAGCCTGACCAGATCAACTCGGAGGATGTTGTCAGGCGTTACCGGGAAACCGAACACCTGGCCCTGTTCGTAACCGGAAGAAAAGAGCCCGAGCACTGGCATACCTCCGACGAAGGAGTGGATTTCTTTTACCTGAAAGCGGTGGTGATGAACATTTTGCAGCGCCTTGGCATGGACTCTGCCAAACTGACCTTTCAAACGATGGATTCCTCTCTGCTTACGGAAACGTTCGTTGGCATCTGCCATCAGGACAGGGTATTGGCGATGGGGGCGGTTCACTGTGATATCCTGGCTAGATTCAATATCCGGCAGGAAGTCTTTTATGCCGACCTTGACATGGAGATCATTTCCGGGATGCTTAAAGATACCGGTATCGAATTCAGGCCGTTGCCGCGTTTTCCGGAGGTACGAAGGGATCTGGCCCTTCTGCTGTCAGGAGAGATCCAGTTCGCACAGATCGAACAACTGGCCTTCCAGGTCGAAAAACGCCTGCTGAAGAAGATCAGGTTGTTTGATGTCTATGAAGGAGAAAAAATAGGCGAAGGAAAGAAATCCTATGCGGTTACGTTCTTTTTGCAGGATGATGAAAAAACACTCACGGACACAGAGATCGACCAGGTGATGGAACGGTTGATGTCGGCCTTTAAACACAAGTTCCAGGCGGTCATCCGATGATGTCGCCAGGAGGGTCTTCAGACCGATAAACTTGTGTCTGGAGATGAAATGATATCGATATATTCAGTAATTTTGTATTTTATTCTATCTTTTGGTGCAGACACTGGTCATGGACATACAGACCATCAAACAAAGGTTCGGTATCATCGGGAACTCCCCTCTGCTTGACAGGGCCATTGACATTGCCCGGCAGGTGGCGGCCACCGATATTACGGTCCTGATCACCGGTGAAAGCGGGACGGGGAAGGAAGTCTTTCCCAAGATCATTCATCAGCTCAGTGCCAGGAAACACGGACCCTACATCGCTGTCAACTGCGGCGCCATCCCTGAAGGGACCATCGACTCGGAACTCTTCGGGCATGAAAAGGGAGCTTTCACCGGAGCGCATGAATCAAGGAAAGGGTATTTCGAGGTGGTCAACGGTGGGACGATCTTCCTGGATGAAGTGGCAGAACTTCCGCTTTCGACCCAGGTAAGGTTGTTACGCGTCCTGGAAACAGGTGAATTCATGCGTGTCGGATCATCCAGGGTGATTAAAACGGATGTGCGCGTAGTGGGAGCCTCCAATGTGAACATACCGGATGCCATTCATCAGGGAAAATTCCGCCAGGATCTCTATTACCGGCTCAATACGGTGCCGATCTTCGTCCCAACGCTGAATCAGCGGAAAGAAGATATCATTCTCCTGTTCCGGAAATTTGCCTCAGATTTCGCTGAACGTTACCGCATGCCATCCATCCAGATGAGCGAAGAGGCCCAGGACTACCTGACCAATTACCATTGGCAGGGCAATGTCAGACAGTTGAAAAATGTGACGGAACAAATATCGATCATTGAAGAGAACCGGTTCATCACTCTGGAAACACTGAAAAAATACCTGCCTGACAAGCATTATACGGAACTTCCGGTCCTATATAACAGCGAGCCTTCCAGGAACGGCATTTCTGAAAGAGACTTGTTGTACAAGGTGCTCTTTGACATGAAAAGGGATATCAATGACCTCAAACGGCTGATGGCTGATATCATGCAACCGGAAGGCGACAGCCATGTGATCCGGGAAGATGACACCCATATCCTGCAGCAACTCTACAATGACATAAATCCTTTCCCGTCAGGGATACCGGAGGTGCAGATCCATCCCAGGAGCAAGGTGCCGCTCGAGGAGCCCATCCAGCCCTCGGAAGTCCTCGAAGAATCCCTATCACTCGAGAAAAAGGAAATGGATATGATCAAAAAAGCCTTGGAGAAACACGCGGGCAAACGTAAGAATGCAGCACGGGAACTGGGAATCTCCGAACGCACGCTCTATCGAAAGATCAAGGAATATAACATTCAGTGACGGATCATCATCCATCGCATATGAGACATGGGATCAATACAGGGTACGGCTCCGGGATGGTTTTCATCTTGATCTTTCTTCTGCCGGGCATTTTTTCCCTGCCAGGATGCGGAGTCTATTCCTTTACCGGCGCTTCGATCCCTCCCGGTGCCAGTACCATCTCCGTTGATTATTTTCCCAACAATGCTCTTTTGGTACAACCAACACTGAGTCAACGATTCACAGATGCCCTGAGGGATAAATTCACCAGCGAGACCAGCCTGAACCTGGTCAGAGAGAACGGGGATATGTCGATCGAAGGGGAGATCGTCGGCTATTCTGCCAATCCGATCGCCATTCAGGGGAATGAGCAGGCAGCCCTCAACAGGCTGACCATTACGGTCAATGTAAGGTTTGTCAACCATCTTGACCCCAAAATGAATTTTGAGCAGAGTTTTTCGCGCTTCCAGGATTATGACAGTTCCAGGAGCCTTGCTGACGTCGAAGATGACCTGATCGATCAGATCAACCGCGACCTGGTCCAGGATGTTTTCGACAAGGCAGTGGTGAACTGGTGATTACACCCTTTTCAATGATGGGATCAAACTGATGAACCGCCAGCGATTTGAACATTTTCTACGATTTCCCTCCGAACTGTCCCCGCGTGAGGCTGAAGACCTGAGTGCCCTGATCCATTCGTTCCCTTATTGTCAGACACTTTACATGATGCTTGCCAGGGCATATTCAGGAGATGACAGCGTTTATTTCCAGGGCCACCTGCGAATAGCCGCCGCACGCGCCATTGACCGCAAACGCCTGAAGGAGATTATCCTTGACCTTCCCGCGACCTCCTCTCCTCCGGAGGCCGTCCTGCAACCGGTCATCAGCGAGCCGTCAATCCCCGGGTCTGAACAGCTCGATCTGGACCGCTTTCACGAGCTCATCGCTGAGCTTGAGCAAACCTTCCTCGCACTTCAGTCTCAGAAAGCAAAAACACTGGGCCCGTACGATATTGAAAAAGAGTTCGCTGCGATGGAAATCCAACCTGCTGAAAGCTATTTCGATGGCGAGGGCGAACCGGCAGGCGGACCGGCTGAATGGTCCTCGGGTGTGGAATCGCATCCCCTGCCATCCAGGTCTGCCTTTTTTGATCCGGTCGACATCGCCCGCAAAAGCGTGATCGAACATGATGATATTGCCACGGAAACCCTTGCCCGGATCTATGCCGAACAGGGTCACCATCAGCGGGCTATAAAAATTTATCAGCAATTGATATTGAAATTCCCGGAAAAAAGTCGTTACTTTGCAGCCCAAATTAAAAATCTGGAAAATAAACCTGGAATTTAAAAGATCTACGTCATGGCTGCATATATTCTCATATCGGTGCTAATCTTGGTAGCGTGTGTCCTCCTGGGACTTATCGTATTGGTCCAGAATCCCAAAGGAGGAGGACTGGTTTCCAATTTCTCCTCATCCAACCAGTTCATGGGTGTGCGTAAGACGGCCGATTTTCTGGAGAAAGCCACATGGACACTGGCGGTGGCCCTTCTGGTGCTGAGCCTAACGAGCATCCTGATCATCCCGAGGAACATGAGGGCCTCTGAGGTGCCTCAGAGCGAGATCCAGCAGAGGGTACAGGAAGGTACAGCCATACCGGTGGATTATAAGGCACCTCCTGAAGAATGATCCGTCAGGTGACGTAACACTACAAAAAAGTGTCATAATGTCAGAACATTATGACACTTTTTTTATTATCCGGTTATGGCATAAAATATGCAAAGCGATCGCAGACTTCTGAAATATTTATTATTCATTCATGTATAACTCAAAAATTTCAAACGTATGGCAAAGTTAGCTATTCAACCCCTGGCAGACCGTGTCGTTATCGAACCCTCACCTGCTGAAGCAAAAACAGCCGGTGGTCTATTCATTCCGGACACTGCTAAAGAAAAACCCCAGAAAGGAACTGTCGTGGCAGTCGGCATCGGGAAAAAGGATGAACCCATGACCGTAAAAGTAGGCGACACCGTATTATATGGCAAATATGCCGGTACTGAAATCAGCTTCGAAGGAAAGGATTTCCTGATTATGCGTGAATCCGATATCGTTGCTATCATTTAAAAATTTCTTACTAATACATTAAAAACTTCTGAACAATGGCAAAAGATGTAATATTTGATTTTGAAGCGAGAAAATCACTGAAAAAAGGTGTGGACATTCTCTCCAATGCCGTCAAGGTCACCCTGGGCCCCAAAGGAAGAAATGTGATCATTGATAAGTCGTACGGATCTCCGGCCATCACCAAAGACGGTGTTTCCGTTGCCAAAGAAATTGAACTGAAGGATCCGGTGGAAAACATGGGAGCTCAGATGGTTAAGGAAGTGGCTTCCAAAACGAGCGATGTGGCAGGCGATGGTACGACCACAGCCACGGTCCTTGCACAGGCCATCATTACCGCAGGCCTGAAGAACGTGACGGCAGGCGCCAACCCGATGGACCTCAAAAGAGGTATTGACAAGGCTGTGATGGCTGTCATTACTGACCTGAAGAGACAGACACGGCAGATCGGCGACAGCATCGAGAAAATTGAACAGGTTGCCGCCATCTCAGCTAACAATGACCCGGATACCGGACGCCTGATCGCAGAAGCCATGGGTAAGGTAAAGAAAGAAGGCGTCATCACCATCGAAGAAGCCAAAGGGATCGAAACGAATGTGAAAGTGGTGGAAGGGATGCAGTTCGACAGGGGATACATCTCTCCCTATTTCATTACCGATCCTGAAAAGATGGAAGCAGTGTTCGAAAGTCCGTACATCCTGATCCACGATAAGAAGATCTCGATCATGAAGGATATGCTTCCGATCCTGGAAAAGGTGGCACAGTCGGGCAGACCTTTACTGGTCATCGCAGAAGATGTGGATGGCGAAGCCCTGGCTACCATGGTCGTGAATAAACTCAGGGGCTCGCTAAAGATCGTTGCCGTGAAAGCCCCCGGTTTCGGCGACAGAAGAAAGGAAATGCTGGAAGACATAGCCATACTCACCGGTGGAACCGTCATTTCGGAAGAAAAAGGCTATAAACTGGAGGACGCTACCTTGTCGTACCTTGGTCATGCTGAGAAAATCTCGGTCGATAAGGAAAATACGACCATCGTTGGCGGTAAGGGTGATAAGAAGCACATTGACGGACGTATCGCACAGATCAAGAAACAGATCGAATCCACCACATCGGATTACGACCGTGAAAAGCTTCAGGAACGGCTGGCCAAATTGTCAGGCGGTGTTGCCGTGATCTATGTGGGTGCAGCCAGTGAAGTGGAAATGAAAGCCAAGAAGGACCTGTTCGACGATGCACTGCATGCGACACGCGCTGCTATCGAAGAAGGGATCGTTCCCGGAGGCGGGGTGGCATACATCCGTACCATGAGTGTTTTGGACGGGATCCAGGGCGACAACGACGACGAGGTCACCGGTATCGAGATCATCAAGAGGGCCCTCGAAGAACCGTTGCGCCAGATCATGGAAAATGCAGGGCTCGATGGCTCTGTGGTCGCCCAGAAAGTGAAGGAAGGCAAGGATGACTTCGGCTACAACGCCCGTACCGACCGTTATGAGAACCTTTTCCAGTCAGGTGTGATCGATCCTACCAAGGTGACCCGCGTAGCCCTCGAACATGCAGCATCCATTGCAGGCATGCTCCTGACAACCGAGTGCGTCCTGGCTGAGATCAAGGAAGAGAAAGAACATGCGCCCCATCCCGGAATGGGAGGAGGAATGCCAGGAATGATGTAAGAGGGATTTTCCCTTGTCAAATAAAGAAGCCGCCCCCACGTGCGGCTTTTTTTATTTACATTTGTACATTCTGTAAATCAATCACTATCATGCATAAGGGAATATATGCTTTTGTCTGTGCCGCCCTGATATGCGGAATGGCGGTACATAACGCGACCGGGCAAGAGATGCAGGTACGGCAGGACTCATTGTCTGTCGTTCCTGTCGATAAAACCACCGGTATGATAAACTATCAGGAGGTGGTGACCGAAGAGGGAACAAAGAATGATTTCTTCAACCGGGCTGTCGCCTGGGTGAATATAACCTATAAAAATCCCACTTCCGTTACTACCGTTCGCGACCCACAGACCGGAAAGATCGAGGGGAATTACCGCCTGAAGATCTACCAGAGTACCGAAGGACAGGAAGGCATGGAGTGGGGAACCATTCTTTATTCGTTCAGGCTGGAGTTCAAGGATGGGAGGTACCGGTACTCGTTCTATGATTTCCTTCTGAAAACCGATTCCCGGTATCCAATCGAACGCTGGCTCGACAGGTCGCGGCCGGATTATTCACCCGACTGCGACCTTAAACTACGTAAGGTGGATGAGGTCGTGCAGAGCCTTATCCTGACCCTGAAACAGTCGATGAAACCCAAATCCGTCAAGGAAGAAGTGGAATGGTGAAAATTTACAGCCATGATGCAACTTTTGTGCGGAGAAATTATTTAAGATTCTCTTATCAATAATTAAACAAAAACTGTGTCATGAGCGACCGCAAAAAAGACCACATCGACCTGGCCTTCAGGTCCGTAACAGCACGTGATACCGTTGACAAACGGTTTGATTATGAACCGGTCCTTGCTGCACATCCGAAAGATGACCTGACTGCGTTTCCATTTCTCGGCAAAGAGATGAAGGCTCCACTCTGGATCTCCAGTATGACCGGAGGCACCGGCCCCGCCCGTCATATCAACCAGAATCTCGCAAGGGTATGCGGAGAGTTTGGACTCGGCATGGGGCTGGGCTCCTGCCGACCCCTGCTGGAGGACGATACTTTTTTTGAGGATTATAACCTTCGCGGACTCATCGGGGATCAGGCGCCTTTTTTCGCCAATCTGGGTATCGCACAGGTAGAAAAAGCCCTGGAGGGAAAATGGGTCGACCGGATCCTTGAACTGGTGGTACGCCTGAAGGCAGATGGATTGATCATCCATGTGAATCCACTGCAGGAATGGCTCCAGCCAGAAGGCAATCGCATTGCGGTCCCTCCTCTGGAGACTGTGCGGGCCTTTCTCGGGCAGTTCGATCTTCCGGTGATCGTGAAGGAAGTGGGGCAGGGTATGGGGCCGTCCAGCCTCAGGGCGCTGCTGGAACTCCCACTGGCCGCCATCGATTTTGCGGCCTACGGCGGTACCAACTTTGCCCGACTGGAAATGCTCCGCGCTCGGCAAACCTGGCAGGAATTCTACGGACCACTGGCCAGTATCGGCCACGACGCAGAAGAAATGATGCAGATGGTCAACGCTCACATCGACTCGGGCACTCCTGTGCGCTGCCGGCATATCATCGCTTCCGGAGGTGTCCGTAACTTCCTGGATGGATATTACCTGATCAGCAAAAGTAAGTTGCCTGCCATTTACGGACAGGCCAGTTCCTTGCTCACTTATGCCAATGAGTCCTATGACCGGCTGCGCGATTTTGTGCAAAACCAGATCAGAGGGCTCCGACTGGTCCAAACGTTTCTCAAATTGAAAATTTCAAAACCCTGAAAAACAGAACCCTGGTTTCTGGTTTTCCCAAACTAAGCAAGGAGAACAAACTCCGGTGTGTAGTTTCCCATTTCCATGAACCGGAAAAAGCCTACGCTGAACTGACCTCTTTCTGGCACAGCAATCCTGAAGTTCAGAAAAAGATGGACTAGTTCATCGAAAACACCATTACCAATTATTTTTTCCCCTGGGCATTGCACCCATTTTTGTGATCAACAGGAAGATATACCTGGTTCCCATGGTGATCGAGGAGAGTTCGGTGGTGGCGGCAGCATCCAACAACGCTAAATTCTGGTCGGAACGGGGCGGCTTTCATACACGGGTGCTTTCTACGGTAAAGACAGTCCATGTGCAGTTCATCGGGACCCTCCGTGGTATGGAAAACAGGAATTCGTACGGAGGATTTTTATCTTAAACTATGCGGACCGGGAGGGGGAGGATTTTTACTGGAGATGTCGCCCGATCTTGAATGGGCGCAAATCCCCCTCGAGCAGCACGGTATCTCACCCGTTCTGGTATTCTGATCTCCATATTCCGATTATTTTTGACTCTCCGGGCAATATTGTATCCCTGCCTGCATTATCTTTACAACCATATCACTGAACCAATAAATACAGACATGAAGACACGTTATCTTTTACTTTTTCTGCTGATCATCGCCTTCGACGAAGGAACTCTGGCCCAGGACATCATTTACAGAACCGATGGAACCAAAGAAGAGGTCAAAATATTGCAGGTCGGTAATAGGGAGATTCAGTACAAAAAATTTGACAATCAGGATGGCCCAGTGTATATTATAAACAAAGAGAATACCGTAATGATTACGTATGAGAACGGGGATTATGACCTGTTCAGCCGGTCTAATGCGAATAAAGAAATTGATGATCAGGATCTTGAAGTGAATTTTGCAAAGAATGTCTTTGCTTATCATCTCTTTGACCTTGTCTTTGGCGATTTCGCCCTTTCCTACGAACGGCTGCTCCCGTCGGGGAAAGTGGGGATCAAGGTTCCCGTGGCATTTGGATTTGATGAATATGACAACTGGGATTTCAATAATGTCTTCTACTCGGGTGTAGGATTGAATTTCTACCCGACCGGGCAGGGAAAGTGGAAATATTTTATGGGCCCGCAGCTTCGCATCGGTTACAGCCGGGCCAACGACTGGGTGGACTATTTTGATAATCAGGGGAATTACTGGTACAGCGAGGAAGTGGACAGTGAAGGGATATATTCCAAGTTTTTCATTGACAACGGCGTCCAATTCATGCCCCTGAGAAACTTCAGTGTATCCGCCATCGGCAGTATCGGGATCAGGTATTTCCCGGAAGCGCCCTACGAGGAAGATGCCGTGCGGACCGACGGTCAGTTTGCGATCAATTTGTGTTACAGGTTTTGAGAATAGGCACGAAGGCACAGAGGCACAGAGGCACAAAGTTTTAACAGGTTTTAGGGATAAGATAATTTTATATAGGATGAGGGATACGTTTGAGCTGGAAGGGAGGATTGTTGATCTTTTCAGGAGGAGGATCTTCCCGGGGAGAATCATTGTGGAGGGTGGAATGATCAGCGGGCTGGAGGAAGTTCCGGTATCCGCTACGCACTACATTTTACCCGGGTTTATCGATTCCCACATCCATATCGAAAGCAGCATGCTGATCCCGTCGGAATTTGCGCGGCTGGCTGTTGTTCACGGGACGGTGGCCACGGTTTCCGATCCTCACGAGATCGCCAACGTCCTTGGGATCGAAGGCATTCGGTTCATGATCGGCAACGGGAAGAAGACGCCCTTCAAATTTTTCTTCGGCGCTCCTTCCTGCGTGCCTGCAACACCTTTCGAGAGCTCCGGCGCCTCCCTGGGTCCGGAGGAAGTGGAACAGCTTCTGCGGATGCCGGAGATCCATTACCTCTCGGAGATGATGAATTTTCCGGGCGTTCTGGGTGACGATCCCGTGGTCCTGGAGAAACTGAGGCTTGCGCGTACATATGGCAAGCCTGTGGATGGACATGCTCCCGGGCTCAGGGGGGAGGAAGTGGCAAAATATATCCGCGCGGGAATCTCCACCGATCACGAATGCTTTGGAATGGAAGAAGCAATGGATAAAGCCATCTACGGTATGCACATCCTGATCCGGGAGGGTAGCGCCGCCAAAAATTTCGACGACCTGATACCCCTGCTGAACCATTTCCCTGACCAGGTCATGTTCTGCTCCGACGACAAGCATCCCAACGACCTGGTGGAAGGTCATATCAACGATTCTGTGAAACGGGCGATCCGGATGGGATATGATCTGTTTGACGTTTTACGGTGCTGTACCCTGAACCCTTTCCGGCATTACAAACTGCCCGTGGGATTGCTTCGGCAACAGGACCCTGCGGATATGATCGTGGTTAGCGACCTGGAGGATATGAACGTGCTGGCCACATACATCCATGGCACCAAGGTGGCTGAAAACGGTCGGACGTTGATCCCCTCCGTTGAAGAAACCACCCCGAATTTCTTCAGGGCGAGCAGGATCTCCCCGGATGACCTTGCCGTACCTGCGGAAGGAACCCATATCAGGGTTATGGAAGCGTTTGACGGACAGCTGATCACGGAAATGTCGGAGGCGGAAGCTACCCTGAAGGATGGACTGGCCGTGGCTGACCCGGAAAGAGACCTGCTGAAGCTGGTCGTGATAAACCGGTACAGGCCCTCTCCTCCTGCGGTGGGATTCATTCACCGCTTCGGGCTGAAAAGAGGGGCTATCGCCTCCACGGTGGCACACGACAGCCATAATATCATCGCCGTAGGGACCAACGACCAGGATCTGGCTAACGCTGTTAACCTGCTGATCGAAAACAAAGGAGGCGTATCACTTTCAGCGGGCCCGGTGAACGATGTCCTTCCCCTGCCTGTGGCCGGGATCATGTCGAACCACGACGGATTTGCCGTCGCTTCTCACTATCGTGACCTCGACCGGCAGGCCAAAGATCTCGGCTCCTCACTTCAGGCTCCCTATATGACACTTTCCTTCATGACCCTGCTGGTCATCCCCCAGCTGAAGTTAAGTGACCAGGGACTCTTTGATGGCTCCACGTTCAGTCACACCAGCCTGTTCATAAAATAAAGCAATAAACCTACATATTTATTTTGTTATTATATTTTTTTATATAATTTTGTATAAAAATTAAACAACATGCAAAAATCAGGATTGGATATCACAAAATTGGAATCTGCCGCCTCCAGATTAAGGGCTCTTGCCCATCCCATGCGCATTGCCATCATTGAACTGCTGGAAGAGAATCAGAAAATGAGCGTGACTGAGATCTACAAACATCTCAAGATCGAACAGGCTTCCGCTTCCCATCACCTGAACATCTTGAAAAGCAAAGGAGTCCTGGTCTCAAGAAGGGATGGAAAAAAGATCCACTATTCTCTGAAAAATGAAGCATTGGTCGACCTGGTGAACTGCCTCAACCGGTGTGGTGAGTAAGTCCCTTTTCGCAACATAGCTTATTTTTTCCCGGATAGCTGCCAGGTTTCCTCTGAGACCCAGTTTGCCCTTATATCGAGGACCTTCTCATAATACTGCACCTTCTCAGGTTCCCTCTTCAGGATATAGTGGCCTGTATCCCACTGTTCATTGCGGTTCCGGTCAAAAATGACCTTCATGCGGTATTTGCCCGGATTCAGCCAGGGGAATTCAATTTTGTCCGATTCCCTGCTATGAACGATTCGTTGTTCAACAACCACTTCCTTGTCTGTCAGCAGCTGTACGATGTACTGGTCGCTGGTGTCAGCACCTGTCACATTGATGATCATGCTTCCGTATTCCTCTTTCTTCCGGTCGCTGAACGGGAAAATGATGGTATCATGACTTGTCCCGCGCAGTGAGATGAAAGTCGAATCCGGAATGAACAGCTGGTAGCTGCTGTCAGCCTGCCTACTGAAGGGAATGGTCAGTTTGCGGTGCAGGCTGTCGCTGAAGACGGATTCAGGGACAAGGGTGTCCTTTCCGGCGATAAGTCTCAGTCGTGAGAGGTCGCTCCGGACGACTGGATGGCTGAACTGGAGGGTCAGCTGGCGGAAGGGGTCCAGCTTGCCTCCGCGGGTGTTGTTGGTGATGAGAAGCTTTTCCCCTCCCTCATCTTTCTTTGATCTGGTTTCCCTGACAATAGGGCTTGTGAGGATGCGGACCGTGTCGAAGATGGCCGTGTGATCGGCCACCTCCATAAAGGCTGTATCCGGGCAGTCCCTCTTCAGCCACAGGATCAGTGTGTCCTTTTTTACGTTCCATTCAGGCAAATACCACGGTGCCCCGGGAAGGGAATCGAGCAACCGGAAATTGGGGTGACTGACAGGCATCCTGAAGACCAGACGCACGGATCCGTTGGAAAATGCCTTATTCTCCAGGATCCGCTGGGAAGAATCAGTTTCCTGAAAGAGATATAGGATCGGTTCCGGCAATACCGCTCTGGGTTCGGGCGTGCTGTCAGTGAGGTCGATAGCTTCTGGTTCAGCGATGTACCATGGTTTTACCAAAGTATCTGCAAATGCGATCAGCTCGTTGGGATCATCGTACATGTAATTTCCGTTGACTTCTTTCATTGCAAAAAGAAGGTACTGCAGATCCCTGAGATGATAAAAATGAAAGATACCTGATGAATCGGTCCGGGCAACATAATAAGGCCGCTCATGGTATGGCACCGAGTCACCCGGCGCATCGAACAGTGCTACATGTACATTGAATTCGGGTTGAAGCGTAAATGCATTGACTACCTTGCCATGCAAAGAAAACGAATCCAGGACGGGGCCGGTAGAGAATACGTACCGGTAGTCGGTCAGGGGATTGTTCTCGGTGATGTCGGTAATGGCCTTACCCAGGAAGAGGGTATAGGTGGAGTTTTCCCTGAGCGTATCCTTAAAATTGATCGTGACCGCCTTTCCGCGCATTTTGAACTCGGGCTCTTCCTCAAGCGGAGGGGAGATGATCACCTGTTCCTTTACGCTTTTGACCTGCACATATTCATTGAAGGTCAGCTGGATCTGGTTCTGGCTGAAGTTCACCGACCTGTTTTCAGGCTGGCTGATGATAACTTCCGGAGGGGTTATATCCCTGGGTCCGCCGGTGGGGGCGACAGGATTGGCGCATGACCAGACAAACAGGACGATAGCCAGCCTGACCAGGTGCATGAGGATCGTGTATCCGGATTTCCAGCTCAACTCGAATGTTTTGTGATACAAAAGTAACAATAGTGGGCAGGAGACCTGAAGAGGCATCGCACTTTTTTAATAACTTTACACGGATGAAAGCCATCTGTCTCTCCGGTATCCTGTGCCTGCTCACCTTTTTTCCGGATTCTGTCTTTCCCCAGTACAGACCGGAAACAGAGGCGCTGAACACCATCGCCGCCACTGATCAGAAAGCGATGCGATACCTTCCGAAAAAAAGTCCATCCGGCTCACGGTCCGGTTATGATGTGACCTATCATCGTTTCAGTTATTTTGTCGACCCTGCCGTTTGGTTTTTAGACGGTTCAGTCACCACTTGTTTCAGAGTCCTTGAAAGTGATTTTCAGCAGCTAACCTTTGACCTGAGCCACGCATTGGTGGTTGATTCGGTTATCTTTCACCAGCGTGACGTGATTTACGATCACACGACAGATAGCCGCTTAACGATCCTTTTAGGAGAGACCCTTCCTGCGGGGCAGCTGGATTCCGTTACGGTATTTTATCATGGGATACCCGAACTTGGGGAAGGGTTTGGGTCGTTTGAGCAAGCATATCATGCCGGGGAGCCGGTGATATGGACATTGTCGGAACCATACGGCTCAAGCGATTGGTGGCCCTGTAAGGATGGTCTGGATGACAAGATCGATTCGATCGATATGATTATCACAACGCCCGCCAGGTACCGCGTTGCCGGCAATGGTCTGCTGGTGGAAGAAAAGGAGGTTGGCCCCGACAAGGTCTATCACTGGAAGCACCGTTATTCCATCGCCCCATACCTCATCGCTTTTGCGGTGACGAATTATGAATTCTATTCCGACTGGTGCGTAACCGGGTCCGATTCGGTGGAGGTCCTCAATTATGTTTATCCGGAAAACATAGAGAGTGCCCGAAAGGGTACAGGGGAACTGATCCGGGTGATGCAGTATTTTATCGAGCGGTTTGGGCCTTATCCATTCCGGGAAGAAAAATATGGTCACGCCCAGTTCAGTCATGGCGGAGGCATGGAACACCAGACCATGTCGTTCATGGGGGGATTCGGTTTTGAGCTCTCATCGCACGAGCTGGCGCATTCCTGGTTTGGCAACATGATTACCTGCGGCTCCTGGCATGAGGTATGGCTGAACGAGGGCTTTGCCACCTACTGCGCCGGGCTGGCCTATGAACGTTTTTTCCCGGATCTGTACTGGCGCATCTGGAAAAACAACAACATCGCCTACATCACCCAGGCTCCCGACGGGGCTGTTTATGTGGCTGACACGACCTCGGTGGCACGCATCTTCAACTCACGGCTGTCGTACAGCAAGGGGGCTTTTGTTCTGCACATGCTCCGGTGGATCATTGGGGATGAACTTTTTTTCAGAGCCATCCACAATTACCTGACAGATCCCGCACTGACCTACGGCTTTGCCAGCACCACCGACCTGAAACAACACCTGGAAGAGGCCTGCCTGCTCGACCTGACCGGATTTTTCGAGGACTGGTACACCGGCGAAGGATACCCTTCCTATACACTCCTGTGCTACCCCTTGCCGGATTCACAGTACCAGCTGATCATTTACCAGAAGCAGTCGCACCCGTCGGTCGATTTCTTTGAGATGCCCCTGCCTGTACGTTTTAAAAGTTCAACCGGGGATACCCTTATGGTCCTTGACCACCACTACTCCGGCGAAGCTTTCGTGGTCAACCCGGGATTTGTCGCTGACTCCATCCTGTTTGATCCCGACCGGTGGATCGTTTCCAGGGGCAATTCGGTGATCATCAATCCACCGGATGATTCCCGCGACGCCATACAAATGCTTCCCAATCCAACAGGCCAGCTGCTTCAGGTTGTGACGCAAACACTGGAGATAGAGTCCCTTATGCTTTTTGACCTTTCCGGGCGACACTTTCAGGTACCCATGGTTACCGTTCTCCCCCGCCGATCCATATCCGTTGATCTGTCAGCCTGCCCTTCCGGTACTTATCTGTTGAAGATTTACACGCCAACCGGGATCAAGTCAGGTAAAGTGATCAAGATCGATTGAACCCGATCTCTTCTGAAGGTCCCCGTGTCTAACAGGCTGGAGTTATCCTTATTTTTTTACCTTTGCAGTCAATTTGTCAATTAACAGGTTACGATATGAAACGATTGGTATTGCTCCGTCATGGAGAAAGTGTATGGAACAGGGATAACCGTTTTACCGGGTGGACTGATGTGGACCTTTCTGAAAAGGGGATTGAAGAAGCCCGTGAAGCTGGCCGGGTGCTGAAACGGGAAGGTTTTCAATTAAAGCTTGCCTATACTTCATACCTGAAGAGGGCTATCCGGACACTCTGGCTGACCCTGGACGAGATGGACATGATGTGGATCCCTATACGCAATACGTGGCGGCTGAACGAAAAACACTACGGTGCGCTGCAGGGTATGAACAAGAAAGAGATGGCAGCGCAGTATGGCGAGGCCCAGGTAAAGATCTGGCGGCGCAGCTATGATATTCCACCTGCACCCATGGCACCTGATGATCCGCGCCATGCCCGGTTTGAAGCTAAGTACGCCGGCCTGGACCCCGTCGATATCCCTTCCACCGAATCCCTTAAGGAAACGGTCATACGACTCATCCCTTACTGGGAAAAGGAAATCATACCCTCACTGAAGAAATATGATGACGTGCTGATCTCTGCCCATGGCAACAGCCTGCGGGCTGCCGTTAAGATACTGAAGAACATCAGCGAACAGGATATCGTCGAATTCAACATCCCCACAGGCATCCCTTATGTGTTTGAGTTTGACGATGATCTTCAGCTCATGAAGGATTACTTTATTGGCGACCCGGAAGAGATCCGCAAGAAGATGGAGCAAGTTGCCAATCAGGGCAAGAAGTAGACCTGCAGGTCATCACACCTCGTAGAAATGCATCTCCATGATGTGCCTGTAGACCTTTTCCTGTAAAAGGTACGAAACATTTTTCCCCTGCGCGATGGATTCCCGGATGAAGCTGGAGGAGATGTCCATCAGCGGCGCTTCTATGAATTTTACCTTAGGATGATCCCCGTAGGGATGCTCTTCCGTGTAGGGACGGGGATATACGTATAACTCATAGAACTGCAGGATCTGATCGTAATTCTTCCATTTATGGAAAGTGGGAAGCACATCGGATCCGGTGAGCAGTACCAGGCGTTTTTCGGGATACTTCTCGTGGAGATAGGTCAAGGTATTGATGGTGTAGGATGGCTGCGGGAGATTGAATTCAATGTTGGAGGCTTTTAGCCGCGGGATATCTTCCACGGCCATGTTCACCATGTAATAACGGTGATGGTCGGCCAGCAGGGTCTTTTTATCCTTGAATGGATTATGAGGTGAGATGATGAACCAGATCTCGTCCAGATCGGTGAATTCAAGGGCATACTGCGCAATGATCAGATGTCCCAGATGGATCGGATTGAATGATCCGAAAAAAAGACCGATGTTGTTAAAATAACCTGCTCTCATATGACTGAATCCTGTATGTCTTTTTCCCCGAGAAACCGGCTGACAACCTGTTCCGCCTCTTTCAGCGCTGTTTCAAGCCGGTCGTTGACAAGTGTATAGTCGAACCGGCTGGCATAGGTGATTTCCAGGGATGCTTTCTGTATCCGTTCCCGGATGCTGCTTTCAGGATCTGCTTTGCGGGCCCTGAGGCGTCTCTCCAGCTCCTCAAGCGAAGGGGGCATGACAAAGATAGCCAGGGCCCGGTCGCCGAAATATTGCTTAAGGTTCGTCCCCCCTTTCACGTCCACATCGAAGAGGATGTGATGACTTTCCTGCCAGATACGCCTGACTTCCTGTTTCAGCGTGCCGTAATACTTTCCGGGATACACCTGCTCCCACTCGATAAAGGCTTCTTCGCTGATCTTTTTCCGGAATTTCTCAACGCTCAGGAAGTAATAATCCTTCCCTTCGATTTCGTGGCTGCGTGGAGGCCTGCTGCAGGCGGAAACTGAAAAGACAAGATTCAGCCCCGCTTCCAGAAGATGTTTTACGACGGTTGTCTTCCCTGCGCCTGAAGGAGCGGAGACAATGATCACCCTGCCTTTTTTCTCAGAGTACATTGGACAGCTGCTCCTTAATCTTTTCCAGTTCGTCCTTCATCTGCACCACCAGTTTCTGAATGTTCACCTCATTGGCTTTTGCGCCCAGGGTGTTGATCTCCCGTCCGATCTCCTGCGAAATAAAGGTGAGCTTCTTACCATTGCTTCTTTCCTCGTTCATGGTTTCCAAAAAGTAATCACAGTGTTTCCTTAACCTGACCTTTTCCTCACTGATGTCAATTTTGTCGAGATAATAAAGCAGTTCCTGTTCGAACCGGTTGGCATCGAGCCGGGTTTCATCGGCTATCTCCGCCAGGTTCTTCAGCAGCCTTTCCCTGATCATACTGATCCGGTTCTCTTCATAAGGGATGATCTCTTCGAGGTATGCCAGGATCAAATGGATACGTTTTTCCATGTCAGCCTGAAGGATAGCTCCCTCCTGCATCCTGAACAGATTGGCTGCATCCATTGCCCTTTCGGCGGATGACCTGATCGTTTCCCACTCTTCCGGAATCATCACCTCTTTTTGCTGACTGAGAACATCCGGTAATCTTGTCAGGAGAGGAAGATAGGGTCTGAAGTCGTCCTCCCCGATCCCAGCAGCCAATTCACGCAATTCGTCCATATACCTTTGTGCAACGGACATATTGACCGAATAATGATTTTCGTCGGAATTGCTGTCGACCGTGATGCTCAGGTCGATCTTGCCTCTTTCCAGCCTGTCGGCAAGCATTGACCGTAGCTCCATATCCTTTTCCCTGTACCGCCCCGGAGTCTTGATGCTGATGTCGGTCTGCTTGCTGTTGAGGGTACGGACCTCAATGTGGATGATCCTGCTGTTGAATTCCACATCTTCCTTTCCGTAGCCAGTCATTGATTTGATCATAGGGCTTTTCTCTTGCGTCATGACAAAGATAAAAATTTAAAAGAAGGAGGTGAAGGGTAAAATTTTAACTAAATTTGGAAAGCAACATCAGATCGTTCGGGGTTGACAAATCCACAGGCGAAATACCAGCTTTTTGAGTATGCGGACGACTACCTTGGAGCCATGCTTGAAGATATCCGTCACGCCCGCAGGTATATTTACCTGCAGATGTATAAATACGGTAACGGTGAGAATGGGAAGCTCTTCAGGGATGAGCTGACAAGGAAATGCCGCCAGGGGGTGGAGGTCAAGGTGTTGATCGATTCATGGGGGGCGTATGTGAATGATTCATTTTTTTCAGAGCTGATCCAGGCCGGGGGAGAGGTCCGCTATTTCAAGAAGATTAAGTTCTTCATCGATTTTTTCACCAAGAATCACCGGAGAAATCACCGGAAGCTCCTTGTGATCGACGACCAAATCGTTCACCTGGGGTCGGCCAACATCGTGGAATATGCGAAAAGCTGGCGGGAAGCCATGTTTCGCATCCGCGGCGATATCGCTATACCGTTCAAGCGAGTCTTTTTAAGTGACTTTCGCATATACAGGAAGTATGTTTTTGAAAAACCTTCCTATGTCAGGACCATCAGGCATGGTTCCTTTGAGATCCTGCGTGACGTTCCATCCATTGCCATGCAGAGGATCCGGAAGAAGTACCTGGAGCTGATCCAGGCCGCTGAAAATGAGATCATCATCGAAACCCCCTATTTTCTTCCGGGGACCCAGTTGCGGAAAGGACTGATCAATGCCGCCCGGAGGGGTGTTGCCGTTAAGGTCTTTCTTCCCAAGCATTCCGATATGAGGATCATCGACATTCTCCGCAACCGGTACCTGGGGATGCTTTGCCGTCACCAGGTGCAGTTCCTTTTTTATGTGCCCGATAACCTTCATGCCAAGATCATCCTCGCCGACCGGCGTGCATTCATCCTTGGATCTCCCAATTTTGATTTCCGGAGTTTTCGCTACCAACATGAAATCGCCATCCTCGGACGCGATCCGGAGGCGGTCACCCTGGTGGTCGACCACATACTAGGCACGTTGAAAGACGCTGAGCCCTTCAACTACGATCACTGGCTGAACCGGCCTTTCGTGGATAAATTCTTTGAGCGGTTACTGATCCCTTTCCGGCACTGGTTCTGAAGAAGGCACAAAGGCACAGAATTATATTAAATACTTTGTGCCTTTGTGCCTTACCCATTAGTGAATCTCTATCTCCTTCGACACCTTCACCTCTTCACGCCTTTTAGGCAAGCTGACTGTCAGGATACCGTTCTCGTAATCCGCTTTGATGTGATCGCTATCAACGGATTTGGGAACGATGAAGCTGCGGCTGAACGAACCTTTTTCAAATTCAACCATGGTGTACTGCTCACTGTTCTCTTTCGTGTTACCGGATTCCACCTCAGCAGAGATCGTCAGAAGATCTTTCTCCAATTGAATGTGGAAATCTTTTTTGGCCATGCCGGGAACCGCAAGTTCCAGCTGGAATTTATCTGCCTTTTCAATGATGTTGGTCCGGGGAAGGCATCCGCAGTTGCGATGCTCTACACGGTCGGACTCTCTTTCAAACAGGTTGTCGAATATATCGGTGAACCTGGATGTCGGGGAAAAACGAACGATCGTCATATCAATGTCCTCCTGATTGGTTAAGTTAGTTTTTTGTTGATGCTTCCTTTCGTCAAGGATTATACCAGGAGGAAAAATTGATACTTTTATTACAATTTTATGCCATATTGGCATAAATTATTGAATAATAATGACATAATGACATATTTTTATCATTTATTTCCTTCCTTTCGGCATATTTCTATTGAATATCTTTGCTTTTCAATTTTAAATCAGAAGCGATGAAACAACGGTTCGTTCTTTTCATCCTTGTACCTGCTGTTTGGCTGATCAGCCTGTCCATTTTTTCAGGATGTGTTAAAAATCAGAAAGCTATGCCCAAACCACCTGTTGCCATTAAGATAGAGAAAAAGCTGGTCATGCACGGCCATGAACGCATGGATCCCTACTACTGGATGAACCAGCGCGACGATCAGAAGGTGATCGGTTACCTGGAAACCGAAAATGCTTATACAGATGCTATGATGGCTCATACGAAAGACCTGCAGAAGCTGCTTTACGATGAGATGCTCTCCCGCATCAGGCAGGATGACGAGTCGGTGCCTTATAAAAAGGATGGTTACTATTACTATTATCGCTATGAACAGGGAAAAGAATACCCCATTCATTGCCGCAGGAAGGACAGGCTGGAGGATCCCGAGGAGATCCTTTTGAATGTCAATGAAATGGCGGAGGGGCATGAATTCTTCAGCCTGGGCTCATACGACATCAGCACCAATAACCAGCTTATAGCGTATTCGGTGGATACAGTCAGCCGAAGGCTGTATTCCATTCACATAAAAGACCTGGCCACAGGAGAAGTGTTCCCTGAGACCATTGCCAATACCTCCGGTTCGGTGGCGTGGGCCAACGACAACAGGACACTGTTCTACGTGGCCAGGGACGAGGTGACCCTGCTTCCCTGCAAGGTGTACAGGCATCTGCTGGGGACAGATCCCGCAGAAGATGTGCTAGTCTATGAAGAAAAGGATCCCACCTTCAGCACCTCCTGCTTCAAGACAAAATCAAAACGGTTCATCATGATCGGCCTGTTCAGCAGCATCACCACCGAGTACCGTTTCCTTGAGGCAGACGATCCTTCCGGAGCGATAAGGGTACTGACACCGCGCGAACGCGGACTGGAATACTATGCTGACCATTTTGCCGGTCATTTTTATATCAGGACCAACCCCGGAGCAAAGAACTTCATGTTGATGAAAGCGCCCATTGGTGATCCCGCCAGAGAGAACTGGGAGGAGGTCATCCCACACCGTAAAGACGTATTACTGGAGGAGTTTGAAGTGTTTGACCGGTACCTCGTCCTGAGCGAGAAAAAGGACGGACTGACCCAGCTCCGGATCATGGACTGGGAACAGAAAGCCGGTCATTACATCCCTTTCGGGGAAGAAACCTACAGTGCATGGCTTTCGGTCAATCCCGATTTTAGCAGTGAGTGGCTGCGGTTTGGCTACACTTCACTCACCACTCCCGTTTCCACGTACGACTATAACATGGCCAACTACGAGAAGATACTGCTCAAAAGGGATCCGGTGCTTGGTGATTTCGATCCTTCCTGTTATGAGGCCAGACGGCTCTATGCCTCCGCTCCGGATGGAGCTTCCGTACCCATTTCGCTTGTATACCGGAAAGGTATTCAGCTTGACGGAAAGAATCCGGCCTGGATCACTGGCTACGGTTCCTATGGCAGCAGCTATGATCCAAATTTCAGCTCCGTGCGCCTGAGCCTGCTCGACAGGGGATTTGTCTATGCCATTGCCCATATCCGCGGCGGGGAGGAGATGGGATATGATTGGTACGAACAGGGGAAGATGCTGAACAAGAAGAATACTTTCACTGACTTTATCGCCTGCGTCGAACGCCTGATCGCATTGAATTATACGGATCCTGATCACATCATCATCAACGGAGGCAGTGCCGGCGGATTACTGATGGGTGCCGTGGTGAACATGCGGCCCGATCTCTTCCGGGGGGTCATCGCGGAAGTTCCGTTTGTCGACGTGGTGACGACCATGCTTGACGAAAGCATTCCGCTGACGACAGGAGAATACGATGAATGGGGCAATCCCAGTGAGAAAGCATATTATGATTATATGCTGTCCTACTCCCCGTACGACAATGTGGAAGCAAAGGACTATCCTGCCATGCTGGTGACCGCGGGTTACCACGATTCCCAGGTGCAGTACTGGGAGCCGGCAAAGTGGGTGGCCAGATTACGGGATAGGAAGACCGATGACAATCTGCTGCTCTTCAAGATCAACATGGATTATGGTCATGGCGGCGCATCGGGCCGTTTCAAGCGGTTTGAGGAGATTGCGCTGGAATATGCCTTTGCCCTTGAGGTGCTGAAGTGATCCCTGTTCCTAGAAGGTCTCGTTCATCCCAAACCAGAATCCCTGGGCGCCGTATTTGCCCCAGGCATAGTCAAGGGTGATGCACGCCTTTGATTTTTTGACGACCATCACCCGAAGCCCGATCCCATAACCTGGATCCACATAATCGAACAGGTCGATGTCAGCGTCACGGTTCGTGGCTGTCGTCGCATTGACGAAAGCCACACCGCCGAGCAGATCGGGGTACTTTTTGATGACGGGGATGGGGAACCGGTATTCGGTCTCGATATAGAAGAGGTCCTCTCCACGGAAACGTCCCTGTGTATAGGCGCGCCCTGACTTCCCGAACTGGTCCCAGCCCACTGCAGGAAGGTCCATATAGGGAACATGGCCTGTGGTCATAAAATTCCCGTAGGTCCATATGCCGATCAGATGACGCGGGCGCTTTCTGGATAGATTAAAGTAATCGCGGTATTCGAGCCACAGGAGGGTGGAGTTGGTCGAGCTGCCCAAAAATTCCGGATTCAGCCGCCAGGAGATGAACGCGTAACGGCCGTTGGTCGGGAAAACCGGGTTATCCCTACTGTCGAACAGAGCATTCAGGGAAATGCCCGACAGGAAATACCTCTCAGGATCAAATCCGTTTGTAACGCTGTAGATATAATGGCTGGTGATGACCGGTGGGTTCGTATCCAGATCCAGCAGGTTATCCTTAATGTTATAATGATAGTCGAGGTGATACCCAAGCCCGATAAAGAAACGGCTGTCGCCGATCTTTTTCATTACTGTTTCATGAAAACGGATAAGGTCAAATTCCATCATCTGTGAATCAGGGATCGCCTTTGAGAAAATATCATCTGCATATTCAATGCCTGTGCCTACCGGTTTGGCCGACTGGGGCCCGGTTCCAAGGCCGTAGGTGGGGGCGGAGGAGAAAAAGACCCGCCAGTCGCCTTTCAGGATCCAGCTGTCGTTCTTGAGAACAATGTTGGATTTGATCAGGTTGATGGATTGTTTTTTTGTGGTGTAGATGATCGATGCCATGGATTCCGAAAGGTGGGTGGATTCAGCAGGGCCCATATACCAGGTGACGGAAGCGGCAACTCCGTACAGCAATCCGCTGGTGGGATTGGAGGCAATGGCCGGGAGGATCATCGGGTAGACCTTCTTTTCTTTACCAGGTTTTTTCCCGTTTTGAACGGAAGTCGTATCAGATTGGGAATAAATAAGTTGGGAAAAAAATAGCAGAAAAATGAGCAGTAAAAATCTTTTCATGGCAATGCCTTTTTAATTTTCGCCGTCCGCTTCATCATCAAAACGGAGATGGTGATCAGCAGCAGCAGTGCACCTGTAAAAGCTGCGATACGTGCAATGTAATCTCCATAGCGCACATAGAATGTGATCCTGTCGTTTGCGTTGATTGTCTGCCGGATCGCTGTCTCTACCCAGTAGGGGGTTGTCTGCTGAACATCTCCCCGCTGGTTGATGAAAGCGGATATCCCTGTGTTGGCCGACCTGGCGATGGATCTTCGCGTTTCGATGGCTCTCATCGAAGAAAAGGTGAGATGCTGGCGGTGTCCGGGAGTGTTCCCCCACCAGCCGTCATTGGTGATCACAAAGATCAGGTTGGCGCCTGCGCGGACATACTTCGATACAAACTCTCCATATGCCGATTCATAACAGATCACCGGTGCCACTTTGAGGTTTTTCAGTGGGATGTGATAGGGTCTTCTCTCCTTATCGGTGCCTAGGCTGCCAACAGTTCCCCCCAGGTTAATGGCAAGCCCTTCCATGAAGCGAAGGTATTTCGCATAGGGCATGATCTCCACTCCGGGAGTCAGCTTCGACTTATGATACAGCTGGTAGCTTTTGTCCGGTTCTATCAGGATGGCTGTATTATAGGCATCGTAGAACTTGTCGGATTCCCCGAATCGCCGGGCCGTATGTGTGAGCGGCTCTCCCGGTTGGAACATCCTGTAGGTGGAGGCCCCAACCACCAGGTAGCGTTCCGGGTGTTGATCCATGTATTCGGCCAGGTACCGGTAGCTTTTTGAACGAGTGAACTCGCTTTCAAACAGAGGATGTTCCTGCAGGGCGGATTCGGGGCAAACCACGAAATCAGTGGCGCTGTCGGCGATGTTGTCCGAAAGGGCCAGGGTACGCCTCAGCACGGAATCCACGCTCAGTCCGTACTGCTCGGAATAGGGATCCAGGTTGGGCTGGGCAATGACCACATCCACGGGATCAGGCCTCTCCTGATAACGGTGGTAGATGATCGTGGAAACCACCATAGGTGCTGCGATCCAGAAAATAACGAAGATGGTTTTGGCCAGGGCCGGAAGCCGGAATTTCCTGGTAGCGTATAACTCTTTCAGGATCAAAAAAATAAGAATATTGGCAACAAGGATCCATAACGTACCGCCAAAGATCCCGGTGAACTCGTACCATTGGATCCATCTGGGAAAGGCGGCAAAACTGTTGCCCAGATGCAGCCACGGCCATGAGATCTCCCAGTGGTTGTGAATAGTTTCAAAGGTGATCCAGTAAACGATCAGGCCCAGGTAGCCGGGAAGGGTATTCGAAAAAGCTCTCCGGGTCATGTGAAACAGGAGGAAGATCAGTGCCATGAAAAAGGAGTTCAGCCCGATGGCAAGGACAGCTCCTACCCCCGTCGAATTATATATCCACCACGTGGTGAGAAGGTTCCAGATGATAAATCCCGGCCAGGCGGTAATGACCAGGGTACCATTGTGGTATTCTCCCTTACCCTGTCTCTGTAAAATGTGATCTTCCACCCACAGCAGGGGGACGAATCCGATCATCATCAGAAGGGGAAATCCACGGGCAGGCCATGCAAGGCTCAGGAGAATCCCTGAGAGGACTGAGATCAGGGCTAACTGGTACTTTTTCATTCAAAACGACGGTAAGTCCGGCTAATTTAAAAAAGAAAATGGTTGTAGGGGTATCGGAGGATGTGTATTTTTTTGACTTCCTCATACAACATGGCCCTCAGCTCATCGATGTTGTGACGTGCAGTAGCGGAAATGAAGACACAGGGGACGTTGTTTTTAGCCATCCATGAATTTTTCAGCTCTTCCAGGGTATAGTTTTCAGCGGAAACGGGTGAAAGATCGTCCGGATCCTTTTCCGTATAGGTATAGATATCTGTTTTATTAAAAACGATGATGGCGGGTTTATCTGCTGCCTGTATCTCGGTCAGTGTTTGTTTGACGACGTTCATCTGTTCTTCGAAATCCGGATGGGAGATATCCACCACATGAAGCAGAAGGTCGGCTTCCCTGACTTCGTCAAGGGTTGATTTGAACGATTCGATCAGGTCGTGAGGCAGCTTACGGATAAATCCCACGGTATCGCTGACCAGGAAGGGAAGATTATGGATGACGACCTTTCTGACGGTGGTGTCAAGGGTGGCGAACAGTTTATTTTCCGCAAAGATGCTCGACTTGCTGATCAGGTTCATCAGGGTGGACTTGCCCACGTTGGTATACCCGACAAGTGCCACCCTGACCAGGCTTTCACGGCTTTTACGCTGGGTGACCTTCTGTTTATCGATTCGGGTCAGTTTTTCTTTCAGCA
>JAQUQD010000032.1 GCA_028716265.1 Bacteroidales bacterium
ATCGAACGTGGATTTCCTGAAGGAAAACACCAGGCTCGTGGCTCCCTTTTACGGAGTCATTTCCGGAAAATATTTTGAAGACGGAGAGATGTATTCCGGCGCCCCCAATACTGCTTCCGGGAAAGCAGCTATCCTCTCGATAGTACAGATCAATCCGCTGAAAGCCATGGTGAACGTTCCCGAAACCTATTACCCGCTGGTCGGGGAGGGGATGAAGCCAAAGATCCAGAGCGACACGTATCCCGGGGAGATCTATACCGGGACGATCATCCGCAAATATCCCACCGTGGACCCATCCACCCATTCTTTCCAGGTGGAGATCAGGATCGACAATGCGGGCGAAAAGCTGCGCCCGGGTATGTTTGCCCGGGTGGAGCTGGAGCTGGGAGAGATGAGTGCCCTGGTGGTACCCGCTCTGGCGGTGCTTAAAATGCAGGGTTCCGACGAACGCTATGTCTTCCTGGAGGAGCAAGGAGCGGCCAAAAGAGTGTCGGTTAAGCTGGGACAGCGGTTCGACGACCTGGTGGAGATCATTTCGCCGGAAATCAAGGAAGGCGACCGGCTGATCATCGCCGGCCAATCCAGGCTGGTCGACAAAGTCCCGGTGGAAGTCGTCACGGAATAGGGTGTGAATCGAGAAGAGTATTAACCGTTTAAGAGCATTCGCATGAGTATCTATAAAAGTGCTGTCAATAAACCCATTACAACGATCATGGTATTCACCGCGGTGGTGGTGCTGGGATTATATTCCCTCAGGAACATCCCCATCGACCTCTACCCGGAAATGGAGCCGCCGTTCATCAGTGTCATGACCACCTATGCAGGCGCCAATGCTGCCGACATAGAGACCAATGTGACCAAGCCCATCGAGGACGCGATGAATTCCGTGGATAACCTGAAAGAGGTCACTTCCGTTTCCTACGATAACCTTTCCCTGGTGAACATGGAGTTTGAATGGGGCACCAATCTCGATGAAGTGATGAACGATGTGAGGTCGGTCATTGATGCCACCTACAATTATTTGCCTGATGGATGCGAACGGCCGTCGGTATTCAAGTTCAACACCAGCATGATGCCCATTCTTTTTTATGCCATTACGGCCGAAGAAAGTTATCCGGGACTGCAGAAGATCATTGAGGAGAAACTGGTGAATCCCCTCAACCGGATCGAAGGAGTTGGTTCGGTATCGACGTTTGGGGAGCCCAAAAGGATCATTTACGTGGACGTTGATCCCAAAAAACTGGACGCATATGCCCTTTCCCTCGAACAAATAGGCAACATGATCGCTTCGGAGAATTTGAACATGCCCTCGGGGAATGTCAAAATGGGTCAGTTCGATTACCAGCTGAGGGTGGAGGGCGAGTTTGAGGAGAGCGACCAGCTCAACGGTATCATGGTGGGAAACATGGCCGGGAAACCCATTTACCTGCGGGACGTTGCCGTGGTCAGGGACACGATCAAGTACGGTTTTATCGATGAAAGCATCAATGGGAAAAAAGGAATGCGCCTGCTGGTGCAGAAGCAATCAGGGGCCAATACGGTGAAGATCGCCAGGGAGGTCAACCAGCAGCTGAAAGAGTTAACCCCCACCCTGCCTCCTGACATTCAGATTAGCCCCATCATGGACACCTCAGATTTTATCCGCGGATCGATCGACAACCTCTCCGAAACGCTGATGTGGGCGTTCCTGTTCGTGATCCTGGTGGTGTTGTTCTTCCTGGGACGGTGGAGGGCCACGCTGATCATCATTCTGACCATTCCCATTTCCCTGGTGGTCTCCTTCATCTATCTTTACTTTACCGGAAGCTCGCTCAACGTGATCTCCCTGTCGTCCCTTACTATCGCCATCGGGATGGTGGTGGATGATGCGATCGTGGTGCTGGAGAACATCACCCGCCATATTGAAAGGGGAAGCAGTCCGAGGGAAGCAGCCATTTATGCGACCAACGAGGTCTGGTTGGCCGTCATCATCACCACGCTGGTCATCGTCGCCGTATTTCTCCCGCTAACACTGGTAGGCGGCATGACGGGGGTGATGTTCAACGAGCTCGGCTGGATCGTGACCATCACGATCGTCACCTCCACTCTGGTTGCGATCACACTTACACCGATGCTCTCATCCAGGCTACTGAAAACATGGGTGCCGAAGGAAAGGATCCTGAATACGACATACGACCGTACGATCCGGGTTTTTCTTGACCGGCTGGATGCCTTCTACCAGAAGACCATCCACTGGGTGTTGCGCCACAAGCGGTTCACCGTTACCATCAGCATAGCCATCTTTTTCGGGAGCCTGGTCATGGGAGCGTTGTTCATAAAGACCGATTTTTTCCCCGAGAGTGATGAGAGTAGCATGACGGTTTCCCTCGAGATGCAGACGGGACTGAGGATGGAGGAGTCGCTGAAAACGGCCCGAAAGGTGGAACAGATCATCAGGGACCGGTATCCTGAGATCACTCTGGTTTCCAATTCCACGGGTGCCGATGACGAAGGTAGTTTCTTTTCGTTGTTCATGGCCACCGGCTCCAACCGGACCAATTTAATGATGCGGCTTGTCCCCATTGAAGAGCGCTCCCGATCGGTCTTCGAGATCGCCGACGACCTGCGGCACCAGCTGGACCAGATCGCAGAGATCGTGACATATGAAGTGGCGACCTCCAGCTCTATGTTTGGAGGGACCACCAATACGGTGGACATTGAAATTTTCGGGTACGACTTCAACGAGACCAACAGGCTGGCCGACGAGATCAGGAACCGGGTCCGTAAGATCAAAGGGGCCACGGAGGTCACCCTGAGCCGGGAGAAAGACCGGCCCGAACTGCAGGTGGTGCTTGACCGTGAGAAACTGGCCCTGAACGGCCTGAACAGCGCCATGGTTTCCACATATATTCGTAACCGCGTGGATGGGCTGACCGCTTCCGTGTTCCGCGAGGAAGGGGATGAATATGACATCGATGTGCGCTTTGAGGAGGATTACCGGAATTCCATCACCGACCTTGAGGAGATCACCATCATCAACCCATCAGGGAATAAGATCAAACTGAGCGAGCTGGGGCAGGTGAGGGAATACTGGTCGCCGCCCAACATTGAGCATAAACGCAGGGAGCGGATCGCCAGGGTATCCGTCAAACCGGTGGGCGTATCCCTTGGGGAGCTGGCCAACCGGATCAGGGACGAGATGAAGGAGGTGGAAGTGCCGCCGGAGATCATGATCAATGTTGGTGGTGCCTATGAAGACCAGGTGGAAGGATTCCAGGATATCGGGCTGCTGATGGTCGTGAGCCTCATCCTGGTGTTCATCGTGATGGCCTCGCAGTTCGAGTCGTTTGCCATACCGTTTGTGATCATGTTCTCGATTCCTTTCGCCTTCACCGGGGTGGTCCTGATCTTGTTCCTGACAGGCACCACCTTAAGCCTGATCGCAGCTCTGGGAGCTGTGTTGCTGATCGGCATCGTGGTGAAGAACGGGATCGTGCTGGTGGATTTCATCAACCTGATGCGCGACAGGGGTTATGAGCTGTATGAAGCAATCGAACGGGCGGGCCGCTCCCGTCTCCGTCCGGTGCTGATGACGGCAGGGACCACCATCCTGGGGATGCTTCCCCTGGCCCTGAGCAGGGGCGAAGGGTCCGAGATATGGTCGCCCATGGGCATCACAGTCATCGGGGGACTGGTGTTCTCCACGATCGTCACCATGGTCATCGTCCCGGTCATGTATGCCGTCCTGGCACGCAGGGGCGAACGCGACAAGAAGACCAAACTCCGCAAACGCTTCATCTTCCTTGATCAATAATTAATTTCGAATTGTCCGTAGGACATAAAGAGTTTTAGCAATGAAAGCAGTATTTATCATATTTAACCAGGCCCATACCGAAAGGTTGGAATATGTATTCGACCGGTTGGGGATCAGGGGGTATACATGGTGGCAGGAAGTCCAGGGTAGGGGTAGTGAAACAGGCGAACCACGCATGGGAACCCATACCTGGCCGGAAATGAATTCAGCAGCCATCGCCATCATCCCCGATGAACAGGTGGAGATCCTTCTTCAGGACATCAGAAAGATCGATGAGGTGAACCGGGAGGTTGGCATCAGGGCGTTTGTATGGGAGGTGCTGAAAACAGTATGATGCAACACACTGTTTTCATCGCCTCCCATACGAACTGTATTATTTATAATTTTACAGGTTCGTAAATTATATTCACCAATCCATAAACGTATGAAATCATTCAGAATATGGGCGGCCGCTGTCATCATTGCGGTTTTTGCCGCAGGATGTGCAGGAAACCCAAATCCCCAGAACACTCCGCAGGAAAGTGACACTGAAATCGAACAGGTGACACAGGAACTGGAAACTGTTGAAGACTCGGTCGCTGTCGCCCTCGATAGCGCAAAACAGGCTATTGAGGAGGCAACCGATGAATTGAACCAATTATTAAACGATCTTAACAAGTAAAAAGATGAAAAGTATCCGTTTCACCCCATTCGTGTATTTTATTGTTGTCTGTTTTCTGGTTACGTTCCATTCGGGCGCGGTGGCACAGCAGACCTCGACTTCTGTTCAGTCAAAAGAAAAGACGACCGTTCAGCAGAAACCTAAGCTTCAGGTTGACACAGCCAGGAGCAAAACCGGTGTGAAGCCTGTGCCGGGAACCCAGAAAAGCAAGATTCCCACTTCTGATCCCAGGGGGACGACACAGGGAAAAGGTCAGCAAAATACCCAGAAGACCTACGAAGATGACCAGACAAAGGGAACCAAGGAATCACCAAGGCCAAAGGACGCCATTGACCCGAAAGGGGATAAGCCTGCTCCGCAAAAAGGATCAGTCGATGTCAAAGGAGAACAGAAAGGAGCTGCAGGAGAGCCCACGCATTATGAACATCGCCCAGAAAAGGATCAGCAGGGGCACGCATACGGTAAAGACAAAGGTGGCCTGCAGGGAAAGGAGTTTGGCCAGGAAAGGGCCGAACAGGCAAGGCTGAACAGAGAAGCCAAAAGCAAAGAACTCAATGAATCCATCCTTCAGGGAGAGCAGAAAGTGAAGGAAGCGCGCGAGAGGATCGAGGTGGCCAAGAAACAGATGGAACAGGACAAGCAGATGGGCAGGATATCCGAACAGGTCTTCCAGGAAAGGAAAGAAAAGATCTCGAAGGCGGAACAGGCACTCAGCGACCTTGAGTTCAGCCTGGATAAAGCCAGGAAAGCAGCATCCCGGTAATCATAAATCCACCCGGAGGGTTTCATTGCCCGCCGCCTCGATGAAGACTGGATAGCAGTCGTCATAGGCTATGTCAAAATACAATTTAACCACGGAGTGCACGGAGAATTCACGAAGATCACGGAGCTTAAATGACTCGTTATCAATCCTCTGTGATCTCCGTGGTTTAATAAAAACATACATTTTAACACACCCTCACCAAAATCCAGACTAATCCAAATAGATCTGTAAATCCGAAATACTGAATACTAAATCAGAAATTGAACACTTTTCTCAACTCATTCTGTAATTCCCTAAATGTAATGGGTTTTGCAAGAATGGTCTTTTGTTCATCCAGCAGGAACATGGTGGGTGTGGCGTAAATATTGAAATCGATGGCGGGCTGGCTTCCCCATCCCTTCAGGTCACAGGCGTTCATCCACGGATAATTGCCTTCTTTCAGGGCTTTTCGATAGGCCTCCATATCGTTGTCTATCGAAATGGCAAGCATTTCGAGCCTGGGACGGTACTTCTGGTATACTTCTTTAAGCTGGGGCATCAGCTCCGAGCAGTGCGGACACCAGCTTGCCCAGAAGATGATCAGCAGATAGTCGTTGGTAAATTGCTGCAGGTCGAGGAGCTTGCCGCTGGTGTCGGCAATTACAACTGCGGGAGCAGGCTTGCCCACCGACAGGTTCTGGTAGTTCTTCAGCCGTTTTATCACCTCGCTGTCGATGTTCTCGTTCTCGCAGCCTTCTTCAATGGCATATGTGGTCGAGATGTGGTCCAGCACTTTGTCGAAATGGTATTTTTCGAAACCTTTCACCAGGTACTCCAGCATGAAACGGTAAACCGTTTCGTCCGCCATGGAGTGACCAAGCATCACATCAACGGCTTCAATGAAGGAGGCCTCCAGCTGTTCCTGGGTGAACTGCCGGTTGCCGTAAAGCGAAAGGTAATCGATCGCCAGGTTGGTATAAACCGTGCTTCGAAGCAAATTGGTATCTGTCATGTCGACCAGTGACCAGTAATTCGCGCGGAGAAACTTGATACGTTCCTCGGGAGTGAACTCTGCCTTCAGGTTAGGCTTTCTCTGCGCTTTTAATACCCGCGTCACAAAAAGCGAGGGAAATTCCGAGACGATGCTGTCGATATAGCGTTCCGTGATCTGCTGTGCCAGATGGTATTGTTGTTTGATCTGATCAAAAAATGCGTCATCGCGGGGGTAATAATCGATCATGGTGGTGAGAAGGTCGAGTTTGAGCCGGTTTTTACCTGCCAGCTGAAGGAAGTCATAATAGATCTGGTTTTCCCTTGACTCCACAATTCGCAGGCTGTCGAAGGGCTCATCAAAATCAGTGCGGAAACGGACATCCTCCCTGTTCAGGATGAGATCCACATAATGGTCCTTTTTCAAAATGACGCGGTAATACCCGGGCAGACGGTCGCCTGACCAGGGGATGCTGATCATACCACCGGGCATGACCATGGCCGAATCAAAGACCTGAACCTGCTCCCCGTAAAACGAGGCCAGGTAAATTTTGGACTCAGCAAGATTGGCAACCTCACCGGTAATAGTAAAGGTTGTCTGCGAATAACATGATAAAGAGAACAGTACCAGGAGGAAAGGAACAAATGCTTTCATAATTTGGCTGTCATGGGAGAACAAAAATACGAAAAACGCATACATCATCCGGCTTAAGGGTAAATCGAATAAGTTGCAGGGGAGGAGTAATATTTAAATAATACTGTATATTAGCGTCCTCATCTAAAACCAGTTCTATGAAAAAATCTGCATTATTGTTCCTGTTCATGACCGGTTTCTTCATGGTTGTGACGCCGGTAAAGGCCCAGCCTGTAAAAGCGGACGACATCCTGGGTTTCTGGCTGAATGAAGAGAAAGATGCTAAGATTGAGATCACCAACATCTGCGGAAAGTATTTCGGGAAAGTAGTCTGGCTGAAAGAGCCCAATGAAGCAGACGGGCGCGCCAAGGTCGATGACCAGAATCCTGAACCTTCTTTACAGAATCGTCCCATCATCGGACTAGAGCTCCTGAAGAGTTTCGTTTTTGACGAGGATGAATGGAACAGCGGAACCATCTACGATCCGGACAACGGGAAGACCTACAAGTGCACCATCAAGAAAGGAGCGGCCACCCTGTTGAACATCAGGGGATATATTGGCAAGGAGTGGATGGGACTGGGCAGAACCACGGTTTGGACCCGGCCCTGAGAGCCTGAGCCCCCGGTGTTCAGCAGATCTCTCTCACTGTCCGAAGCTGAAGCGCAGTATTCCAAAGCATAGCGACACATTGGGATCGGCATCGGAGAACCAGGTAGTCAGGTCGCCGGTTCCTAATCCCAATGACCAGGTGTTTTTTTCATTATGGACAGGGATAAACGTGACCCCCAGAGGCACGTTCACACCAAAATTTCCTCCTGTGACAACACCAAGCGATAGTTGGATCCAGGGCGCAGGGTCATAATGGGTCCCCAGTCCGAAGATCGCCTGATCGTAATACCCGGGAACTTTTTCGCCTAGGGGCATGTAGAGATCCACTCCCACCTCCAGTCCTTCCAGGATGCGGTAACTGGCTCCTCCACGCAGGTTCATGGGCAGCTTCACCTTTTTGCTTTCGAGCCCTGTCCATTCGTTGGGATCATCGGGATGATTATCTGACACGATCAGTTCCCCCTGTTCAAAGATGTTATAGTTGTTCATCCCGTCGGTTTCAATGCTGTACACGCGTACGTCATTCCCTTCATACACGTTGCCGTCCCAGTTGATGCTGCCGATATCATTGACAGCTATCCCCACCTTAAGATCCTTATACTGGAACGTGGTCCCGATATCAAATCCGAATCCCGATCCCACTTTTTTCATGCCTTTTCCCGTCACAGCCGAGGGAGTTGGTTCGTCATAGTCGACGTCATAAGCAGGACTCAGGGCCGACCATCCGATCAGATCCCCGCTTTCATCCTGGTAATATTGCACGCCGGCAAATCCCAGGAGGTATTTGACCGTAAAACCACCATACCAGGTAACATCATCGTCAATCTCGAGAAGTTTCCGTCCGTATCCGAGGTTGAACTCCCTGATATGGAGCATTTGCTGGTCGGTGCCTTTGTAGACCGTGGAAGCATATTGCGAATTGGATGAAATTCCCTCGATGGTGTCTCCAAACTGATTCGTTATTTTCTGGTCGAAATAAGGATCCCTCCAGCCCGTAAAAAGGAAGCTGGCAGCCTTGTCGTTCAATACCGAGTTCCACATCAGCCGCTCCCTGACGTTAAAAGCAATGCCACCGATCTTATCATCCTGATAGGAGGATCCTATCCACGTCCAGCCTCCGATTCCCAGCAGTCGTGCATCCGTGAACTTTTTCGCAGCGTCTTTTTTCCCCTGGAGATCCAGCCAGTCGTCGTTGTTGAACAGGTCATTGATGACTTCTTTTCGTGTCAGAGGTTCCGAATAAAGATAAACGGTCCCTTCGCCAATACCCAGGTTCATTTTGTGATCGTTCCGTGTCCAGCCCAGGTTGGCGGGATTTACACCAAGACATTGATAATCAGTAAGAAACGTTGTGCTATATCCGCCTCCGGTGGCGTTGAACGCGCTGATCTCGGTCTGGGCAGAGACCAGGCCGAAGGAAAAGGCGAACAGGGTACAAAGAATGATGTTTTTCATTTTGATAATATTTATTGATTTGATAAGCCAAATATAAGAAAGAAGGAGTAAGATACTGAGCTTTTTTGTTAATATGATGTTAATGTATGGATAGGACCGACTATCGGGAAACGGTAAAAAATGACACCGGACATACTGAACGGTACCCCGCTGCGTTATCCTGATATCAATCATATTATCCCGGAAAAACAGCTACTCGCCTCGTCGGAAGATCAACAGAATTGATTATCAGGTTGTAACAAATTCATTTTAGAATTCGTACAAATTATCGTAAAACAACTATCTTTGCACTTTTTTTCATTTTGAGTTAATGGTTGGTCTGATTTTTGATGAAATGGGCCTCTTTCATTTTGGAGCTCTTTTTTTATCTAATATACTGACTAACAATATGTTGAACGAATTCTAAACGAATGTCACACAACAAAAAAACAGAGTTATTTCGTTCCTTTCTATGGTTTTTGTGCATCCTATTTTTATCAGCCTGTACAGGTCCCCAGCGCAGTGAATTGGCAAAAGAGGTGGTTGTGGGAAATAATTCCCGGATAACGGATGCGATCAGGGAGCGCGGGAAGCTGGTAGCGCTGACCAATTATAGCTCCACCAGCTATTTTCTTTACAGGGGCCAGCCGATGGGGTATCAGTATGATCTTTTACAATCGTTCGCAGCATATCTGGGAGTTGAACTGGAACTTGTCATCAATAACAGCATCGAGGGTGCATTTTGTGACCTGATGGACGGCAGGTGTGACGTGATCGCACTGGACCTGGCCGTCACCAAGGACAGGAAGAAAATTGTGGATTTTTCCGATCCGATCAGCCAGACACGCCAGGTACTGGTTCAGCGCAAACCGGATAACTGGCGGAAGATCAAAACATGGGATGAAGTGGAGAGTCTAATGATCCGGAACCAGATCGGTCTGGGAGGAAAGACCATCCATGCCCAGAAAAACACCTTTGCGCTGGAACGCCTCCATTCGCTTCAGCAGGAGATCGGGGATACTATCTACATCATAGAAGAGTCTGAAAAAACTGCCGAGGATCTGATCAAGATGGTGGCGGAAGGCGATATTGACTATGCGGTGTGCGATGAGCATATCGCCATGATCAACCAGCATTTTTACAACGATATCGATATCGGCACGCCGGTGAGTTTTTCTCAGAATGTCGCATGGGCCGTGCGGAAAGGCTCCACATCCCTGCAAACAGCGATCAATGAATGGCTGGCTGAGAATGACCGCAACAAGAAGAACCAGCTTGTTTACAATCAATATTTCGTCAATCCGGTCTACACACCTCAGGCGCGTATCATCCCGCAGAAAACTGTCAGCAAGGGATCCATTTCCGTTTATGATGATTTCATCCGGGAACAGAGTTCCCTGTTGAACTGGGACTGGAGGCTTCTTGCATCGTTGATCTATCAGGAGTCCATGTTCGATCCGACGGTTCGCAGCTGGAGGGGTGCTTTTGGACTGATGCAGCTTATGCCTGCAACGGCGGAAAAATTCGGAGTGGATTCCACTTCCACGCCACAAGAAAACATTGCTGCCGGAGTGAAGTTCCTGAAAGTACTGGACAGCCAGCTCAGAAAAAAGGTGACGGATGACATGGAACGCATCAAGTTCGTGCTGGCGGCATATAACGTGGGCATAGCCCATATCCTCGACGCTATGCGGCTGGCCGAGAAATACGGCAAGGACCCGGCTGTCTGGACCGGCAGTGTGGACTATTTTATCCTGAACAAATCCAACCCTGACTATTACATGGATACGGTAGTCCGTTATGGCTATGCGCGGGGGGAAGAACCATACCGCTTCGTCGGGGAGATCCTCCAGCGGTATGAAAAATACAAGGGAGCGGGGAATTAGGTTACAGGTTACAGGTTGCAGGTCATTTTCGAATATTTCATTCTACATACTTCATTCTTCATCTTTCATAATCACCGACGCTGCTCTTTTTTGATCTGTCCGCACACTTCCCTGACTACATCATCGATGGGTGTGTATTCAAAAGGCAGTACCCGGGTGATCTTTTCACCACTGTAACAGGTCTTTTTACGGGCATTTTCCGCAATCGCCCTTGTGATAAAGGGTTCCCTGCCGGTAAGCAGGCTCCTGACATGGTCAAGGCGCCATGAGATCCCCAGCGCGGCTGCCGGTATCTTCACCGATGGCCTTGGTTTTTCGAGGGCCGTGGCGACTATTTCTGTCAAACGCCTGAAGGATACATTTTCTGCGTTAAGGATGAACCGTTCTCCCGATATGCTGCTTTCCATCAGCATGACCATGGCACGGGAAACATCCCTGACGCCTACCATTCCGGTGGTCCCGGAGGTGTAAAACCGGGTCATTCTGCTCAGCGCGGGAATAAGCCTGCCACTGTCGCGCCTGGTATCTCCCCAGCCCAGGATCATCCCCGGATTTACGATGACGGCATTCAACCCTTCGGCGATCCCTCTCCACACCTCCCTCTCCGATTCGATCTTGCTGACCGCATACGGAACCTGGTTCCTCACCGATTTCCACGGTGATTCTTCGGTGATGATCTTCTCCTGAACTGTCTTTGCTATGGTCGTCACGGAGCTTACATGGCATAGCTTTCGGATATTGTTCTGCAGGGCCATGTTCACGACATTGGCCGTCCCCTGCCGGTTGGTGCTGATCAGCTCTCCTGCCCTGCGGGGATTGAAGGTCAGGATCGCCGCCGTGTGGTAAACGTCGGTCACTCCCGACATGGCTTCTTCCAGGGATCCTATGTCGAGGATATCGCCCTTGATCCACCGGATCCTGACAAACTGCTCCTGCGCACTGTCTAGGTACAGATCGAACAGGCGCCTTACCCTGCTGACCTGGTCTTCTTTCCTGTACAAGGCCCTGACGGGAAATCCTTTTTGAATCAGATCAAGCAGAAGATGAGATCCTACCAGTCCGGTGCTTCCTGTTACGAGAATCATTGGCTTATTTTTATGAATAAAAATAAGCAAATTCCAAATTCCGGGATCCAAAATCCAAACTAATTCCAGGATTCAAATTCCAAACTCCCATGCCTTGTGCTTTGGAATTTACGGTAATGTCAAATTCCCTATTTTTGCCTCAAATTTACTGACATGAATTTCATTGACGAACTTCGGTGGAGGGGAATGATCCATGACCTGATGCCGGGAACGGATGAGCAGCTATCCAGGGAAATGACTTCTGCCTACATCGGCTTTGACCCGACGGCCGACTCACTTCATATCGGTAATCTTTTACCCATCATGTTGCTGGTCCATTTTCAGCGGAGCGGTCACAAACCCATCGTGCTGGTTGGAGGAGCCACCGGAATGGTCGGCGATCCTTCCGGAAAAGCTGAAGAACGGAAACTTCTCAGCGTGGAGCAGATCAGTCATAACTTGAACTGCCAGAAAAAGCAGCTGATGAAGTTCCTCAACTTTGAGACCGGGGAGAACAAGGCGGAGATCGTCAATAACTTCGATTGGTTCAGGGAGTATTCCTTCCTGGATTTCATCCGCGACGTGGGCAAGCACATCACCGTGAATTACATGATGTCAAAGGAGTCGGTAAAGAAACGCCTGGAAACGGGCATGTCGTTCACCGAATTCAGTTACCAGCTTGTCCAGGGATATGACTTCTACTGGCTGTACCGGAACATGAACTGCAAGCTTCAGATGGGCGGTTCTGACCAGTGGGGGAACATTGTCACCGGCACTGAGCTGATCCGGAGGATGTACTTCGATCTGGAAGGCCTGGAGGCAACGGCGTATGCATTGACCTGCCCACTGGTCACCAAGGTTGACGGCAGCAAGTTCGGAAAGAGCGAGGCAGGGAACATTTGGCTCGATCCGGCGAAAACCTCACCCTACCTTTTTTACCAGTATTGGCTGAACCTCTCCGATGAGGACGCAGCACATTTCATCCGGTTATTCACCCTGTTCTCACAGGAAGAGATCAACCAGCTCATTGAGGAGCACCGGCAGGCTCCTCATTTGCGGATCCTGCAGAAAGCTCTGGCAAAAGATGTGACCATCAGGGTTCACTCGGAAGAGGACTGCAACATGGTCGTGGAAGCATCCGCTGTTTTGTTCGGACAGGGTACCACCGAAATGCTCCATAACCTGCCGGAAGGCCTGTTACTTGACATGTTTGTAGGAGTACCACAGTCGGAAGTGAGCCGGCAGACCGTTACGGAAGGCATAGGGATCGTTGATTTCCTGACGGAACAGACAGGGATTTTCCCTTCAAAAGGGGAAGCCCGGCGTACACTGAAAGAAAATGCTGTGTCAATCAACAAGGAAAAAGTGCACGAGGAGTTCATCGTTGACGGCAGATGCCTGCTGAACGGCAGGTATATCCTGGTGCAGAAGGGGAAGAAGAATTATTACCTGGTCAGGACCAGGTGATTATGATGAAGAGAATGGGAGTTTATGATTGGGGATTTATGATTTTGGGATGAATCAGGATTCAGAGATCCTTTCCCAGACGACACCTTCCTTCGTGTCTTTTACAATGATTTTCAGCCGTGTCAGTTCTTTCCTGATCATGTCGGCCGTTTCCCAGTCCTTATTCCTGCGTGCGTTTTCCCGGATTTGCAGCAGGGTGTCCATCAGTCCGCCCACCAGGTCGGATCGCTGATCCTGTTCCTCACGTTGTAGTCCGAGCACGTCGTGGGCGAAGGTCAGAAAGCATTTTTTGAACTGTGAAAGGTCTTCCCCGGAGATGGTTTCCATTCCGGAGCTGACCAGGTTGGCCATGTGGAGTCCTTCGAAGAGCTGGGCGATGAGCACAGGGCTGTTGAAGTCGTCGTTCATGGCTTCATAGCATTTGTCTTCCCATTGCCGGATATTCACAGAGGATTGGGCCGAGGGTTTCAGGTTTTCAAGGGTGCTGATGCCTGCAAACAGCCGTTTTAATCCTTTTGCGGCTGCCTGCAGGGCTTCATTGGAGAAGTCGAGGGTGCTCCGGTAGTGAGCCTGGAGGACGAAAAACCGGATAGTCATCGGGGAATAGGGTTGTTCCAGCAGGGGATGGTTGCCGGTAAAGACATCGTCGAGGCTGATGGCGTTGCCCAGCGATTTCCCCATTTTTTGTCCGTTGAGGGTGACCATGTTGTTGTGCAGCCAGATCCTGACATGTTCCCGGCCGTAAGCCGCCACGCTCTGGGCGATTTCCGATTCGTGATGCGGGAAGATCAGATCCATTCCTCCGCCGTGAATATCGAACGGGATCCCGAGGTACTTGCCTCCCATCACGGAGCACTCCAGGTGCCAGCCGGGGAAGCCGTCGCTCCAGGGAGACGGCCAGCGCATGATGTGTTCGGGATTGGCTTTTTTCCACAGAGCAAAGTCGGCCTGGAAATGTTTTTCTTCCTGCCCTTCCAGTTCCCGTGTATCCGTGAGCAGGCTGTCGGTGCGGCGGCCCGACAGCCTGCCGTAGAAGTGTTTTTTACTGTAGGCTTGCACATCGAAGTAGACCGAACCGTTCGACACATAGGCGAAGCCGTTTGCAAGGATCCGCTCGATGGTGGCGATCTGGTCAATGATGTGTCCGGAGGCCACCGGCTCGATGCTCGGCGGTAAGGTGTTCAGCTGCTCCATGTTCCGGTGGTACCTGTTCATGTAGAACTGTGCCACTTCCATGGGCTCGAGCTGTTCCAGACGCGCCTTCTTTGCGATCTTGTCCTCTCCCTCGTCCAGGTCGTGCTCCAGGTGTCCCACGTCGGTGATGTTGCGCACATACCGTACCTTGTAGCCCAGGTGCACCAGGTAGCGGAAGACCATGTCAAACGTGATGGCGGGACGGGAATGTCCCAGATGGGCATCGCCATACACCGTCGGCCCGCATACATACATCCCGACAAAGGGAGGATTTTGCGGGACAAAGCGCTCCTTGCGACGGGATAGGGTGTTGTAGAGGAGAAGATTATGTTCCATGGTTACAAAAATAAGAAGATATCTGATTAACCGATTAACCGATATTTGATTTGGGATTTATATCAGATATCAGATATCGGTTAATCGGTTAATCGGATATCATCCCCAGTTCTCTCCCCACTTTCACGAACGCAGCAATGGCCTTGTCGATATTGTGCATTTCGTGACCAGCGGAGATCTGGACGCGGATACGGTCTTTGCCGCGGGGCACCACCGGGAAGGAGAAGGCGATCACGTAGATGCCTTCGTCGAGCATCTTGTTGGCGAAGCTCACAGCCAGCTTGGCGCTGTCGGGATATTTGCCGAACATGATGGGGACGATGGGATGTTCTCCGGGGATAATGTCGAATCCTGCCTCGGTCATTTTCTGGCGGAAGTATTTCGTGTTGGCTTCCAGTTTATCGCGCAGGGCGGTGGTGGAGGAGAGCATATTGAGCACCTGGATGGTTCCGCGTACCACGGAAGGGGCGACGGTGTTGGAGAACAGGTACGGGCGTGCCTTGTTGCGCATCCATGCAATGATCTCTTTGCTGCTGGAGATGCATCCACCGGACGCTCCTCCGAGCGCCTTTCCGAACGTGGTGGTGATGATGTCGACCCGTCCCATGACGCCACGGTACTCGTGCGTTCCGCGTCCGGTCCTGCCCATGAATCCGGAGGAGTGACTGTCGTCGACCATGACCAGCGCGTCATATTTTTCAGCAAGGTCGCAGATCTCTTTCAGGCGGGCCACATCGCCGTCCATACTGAAGGCTCCGTCGGTGGCGATCATGCGGAAGCGGCAGCCCTGGGCTTCTTTCAGGCACCGCTCAAGTCCTTTGGCCATCTTGCCGGTAGCCGGATCTTCCTCTTCCATATCCCGCATGTCACTATGCTTGTAGATCCAGCGCTGTGCCTTGCAGAGCCGGATGCCGTCGATGATGGAAGCATGGTTTAGCGCATCGGTGATGATCGCATCCTGTTCGCCCAGCAGCGGCTCGAACACGGCACCGTTGGCGTCAAAGCAGGAAGAGAACAGGATCGTGTCTTCCATCCCCAGGAATTCGGAGACTTTTCTTTCCAGTTCCTTGTGAATGTCCTGTGTGCCGCAGATGAACCGGACAGACGACAGTCCGTAACCCCGGTCCTCGATGCCGGAGTGAGCGGCATGGATCACTTCCGGGTGGGAAGAGAGGCCAAGGTAGTTATTGGCGCAAAAGTTCAGGCATTTCCTGCCCTTTACCACGATCTCAGCTCCCTGTTCGCTTTCAATGATCCGCTCGTGTTTGTAGAGACCGGCTTCTTCGATCTTTGCCAGCTCTTCGCGAAGATAGTCCTTCATTTTTCCGTACATAACCGTATTACATTTAATGTTATTGAATTAACAAATTGGGCGCAAAGATACTGTTTTTGAACTAATAATAATGAACAATGGAACATGGAAGTCGAAGGTTAATTCAAATTTTGAAGTTAAATCTGATTTGACTTTAAAGTTTGAATTCAACTTGAACGTCATGTTCAAATGTTCGTTACTGGAGGTTTTTCCCGCTTTTTTAGAACAATAATTACGATAGAAAGGGTCACAAAATACGCTTAAAAGGATTAACAATAAAAAATGAAATATAAATTTGACCTTGAAGACAGGCTCATAAATTTTGTGGTGAATATCAAAACCATAATTGATAGCCTGCCGGGGGATAAATTCAGCAGCAATCTTTATGCTCAGATAAGCCGATCCTCCACCTCAACAGTCCTGAACTATGCAGAAGCTCAGGGAGCTGAATCGTATAATGATTTTGTACATAAGATCAAAATTGTTCTAAAAGAGCTCAGGGAATGCCAGGCGACATTAAAGATGATCGATCGCATGAAATTAATTGAGAATGTATCACTTGTTGAAATCATCAACGAAAATACGGAATTGATTTCTATCTTCGTAAAAAGCGTACAGACGGCAACCAGAAATAGGGATTCTGGAAACTTCAAATAATGAACATTAGAACAGAGAAGTTGAGGTTGAAGTTAAATGTTGAATCAAATCTGATTTGACTTTAAAGTTTGAATTCAACCTGGACTTCATGTTCAAATGTTCCTTATTCGTGGTTCAAAAAACAGTATCTTTGCGGCTCTTCTGTTAATAAATTAACAATTAAACTTCAATAAAATATGAAACGAATCTTGATCATCGGTGCGGTTGGGCAGATCGGTTCAGAACTGACCCTGCGTCTGAGAGAAGTATACGGAGCTGGCAACGTGGTGGCTGGCTGGAGAAGCACACAACCATCGCGTGAACTGGCCGAATCGGGTCCGCTGGAAAAAGTGGATGCCACCGACCCTGAACGCATTGTGGAAGTAGTTAAGAAGTACAGGATTGATACCATTTTCAATCTTGCAGCACTGTTGTCGGCGGTGGCTGAACAGAAACCGCAAG
Source organism: Bacteroidales bacterium (assembly GCA_028716265.1). GTDB lineage: Bacteria > Bacteroidota > Bacteroidia > Bacteroidales > JAGONC01 > JAGONC01. Next base: position 17,223 of record JAQUQD010000032.1, read on the forward strand.
CTGCTTGGAACGTGGGGGTGAACGGTGTGTTTAACATACTGGAAGTGGCGAGAGAAAACGGATGCGCGGTTTTCTTCCCGAGCTCCATCGGCGCGTTCGGTCCCACCACGCCGCTCGACAATACCCCGCAGGATACGATCCAGCGTCCTGGAACGATGTATGGCGTGACTAAAGTGGCGGGTGAGCTGCTGAGCGATTATTATTTCAAGCGTTTTGGCGTCGATACGCGCGGACTGCGCTATCCGGGGATCATTTCCAATGTCACCCTGCCCGGCGGAGGGACCACGGACTATGCCGTGGAGATCTATTATGCTGCGATCAAGGAAAAGAAATATACCTGCCCTCTGAAAAAGGGGACGTTTCTCGACATGATGTACATGCCCGACGCCCTCGATGCTGCCATCCAGCTGATGGAAGCCGACCCGGCCAGGCTGATCCACCGGAATGCTTTTAATGTCACCGCAATGAGCTTTGATCCGGAGATCATCTACAAGGCAATAAAAAAATGCATTCCGGAGATGCAGCTGACCTATGACGTTGATCCAGTAAAACAAGGCATCGCCGAGTCGTGGCCTAATAAAATGGATGATTCGGCTGCACGGCAGGAGTGGGGATGGAATCCGAAGTGGAACCTGGAAGCGATGACGGATGACATGCTGAAGGTGATCGGGGAGAAGCGTAAAAAAGGATTAATTTAGAAGGGAACTCGCCTCACAAAAGGTTTCCTGAAGTAAAAGCACCGGGTGATCCGCTCAATCCGGTGCTTTTGTTTTTTTATGATTTCAGATAAAATTCATAACACCTTAACATATACTTCATAGGTTATATCTAGGCACAGTGGCAGATGGGTGATAATATCCTCATTGATGTTTCCGACAACGGCATCGGGATGGAAGCCAGGCATCTCCCGAGGCTCTTTGAGCGGTTCTATCGGGTGGACAAAAGCCGTTCACGAAGCATCGGCGGCTCCGGACTAGGGCTTGCCATCGTCAAGCATATCATCGAATCGCATGACCAGACCATCAATGTGCGCAGCACTCCCAGCGTGGGATCAACCTTTTCCTTTACTGTGAAGAAGGGGTGATCGGGTCGGTCAGAGAGCTATCTTTTCTGTTTATTTTTGCAGTCAAATACCTCTCCCCCAACGAGGAGGTATCAAAATACATTTTTAAACGCAAAGGTACTCAAAGTGCTTCACGAAGGAACACTAAGTGATTGATAACCAATAATAATCTTAGTGACCTTTGTGAAAACCCTCGTGTTCCTTAGTGGTTAAGTACTTATGATACATTCTCCTAGGGGGAGAGGTTATACATCTGATCCCATGACCATTGCAGCACTTGTATCCGGCGGCGTCGACAGCTCGGTGATCATCCCCTTGCTGAAGGACCAGGGATATGACCCGGTGATCTTCTATATCCGGATAGGCATGGAAGATAAGCCCGGGTTCATGGATTGCCCGTCGGAGGAAGATGTCGAGATCGTCACCTGGATAGCCCGGAAATACGGTTGCCGGTTTGAGATCATCGACCTGCACCGGGAATATTGGGACCGGGTGGTGGACTATACCATTTCGGCCGTCAAAAAGGGACTGACACCTAATCCGGATGTGATGTGCAACCGCTTCATCAAGTTCGGAAGCTTTGAGGACCGCTGCGGGAAGGACTTTGACAAGATCGCCACAGGGCATTATGCGGATGTCATCCTGGACAATGGCAAACACTGGCTGCACACGGCAAAGGACCATGTCAAGGACCAGACCTATTTCCTGGGCCGGATCACCTATCACCAGCTGTCAAAGGCCATGTTTCCCCTGGCCGGAATGTTCAAGAGGGAGGTCAGGGAAATGGCCGCAAGGTTGAACCTGCCCAGTGCGAAACGGAGAGACAGCCAGGGCATCTGTTTTCTGGGCAAGATCAATTACAATCAGTTCATCCGGCAGTTTACCGGGGAGAAACAGGGTGCCATCGTGGAGCTGGAAACCGGCCGGATCCTGGGGCATCACAACGGGTACTGGTTCCATACCATTGGCCAGCGGAAGGGACTCGGCCTGGGCCAGGGGCCCTGGTTCGTGGTCGGAAAGGATACGGATGAGAACATTCTTTTTGTTTCCAAGGGATATGATCCTGAATCCCAGTACCGTGATGAGGTGATCCTGGAGGATTTCCAGTTCATTACTGAGGATCCTTTCCACGATCATCCCAGCGGCGGCCTGATCACGTTCAAGATACGCCATACGCCTGAATTTACCAGGGGAAAGCTGTGGAAGGAGGGAGAGCGGTACAGGATCGAGCCGGAGACCAGGATTGCCGGGGTGGCGCCGGGGCAGTTCGGGGTTGTTTACGATGTAAGGAAGGGAAAGTGTTTAGGGAGTGGGATCATTGCAAATTCCAAAATCTAAGCACCAAATTCCAAATAAATTCCAAATTCCAGACAAAATTCAAATTCCAAATAAATTCCAAATCACCGTCAGTAAATTCCAAACGACCTATATATGGAAAATTTTGTGATGTATAATCCGACGAGGCTGCATTTCGGAAGGGATGTGATTAAAGGATTAGGAAAAGCGGTCAGCGAGTTCGGTAACAGGGTCCTGCTGGTTTATGGCGGCGGATCGATCCTGAAGAACGGCATCTATGATCAGGTAATAAATCAATTAAATGCCGTAGGCATGACAGTATGGGAGCATGGGGGAATCCGTCCCAATCCCGTCATTGAGGACGTGGATGCGGCGGCTGCCCTGGGCAGGCGGCACAACGTGGATGTCATCGTGGCCGTCGGGGGAGGCAGCGTGATCGATTCCGGCAAGGCGATTTCCATCACCATCCCGTATCAAGGTTCAGGGTGGGATTTCTATGCCGGACGCTACAAGCCTTCAACGGCCGTCCCGCTGATCGCCGTGCTGACGCTGGCGGCAACGGGAACAGAGATGAATCCCTTTGCCGTGGTGCAGAACAGGGCCACGATGCAGAAACTGGGAGGGCGAAACGACCTGATGTACCCCAGGCATTCGTTCCTGGATCCGGCCTATACCTTTTCCGTATCCAGAGAATACACGGCGTATGGTATCGCCGACCTGATGGCCCATTGCCTGGAAGCTTATTTTGATGACGGGGACGCGTCCCTGTCGGACCGCTTCGTCTTTTCGATCCTGCAGGAAGCGGTCGTGTACGGTCCCCCGCTGCTGGATCGTCTGCACGACTATGAACTGCGGGCGCGGATCATGTATGCTGCCACCGCTGCGCTGAACAGGACCATGACCATGAACGGCCGGAAGAACGCCGGCGACTGGGGCGTGCATGCCATCGGTCACGTGCTGTCGTTGCTGTATGACCTGCCCCACGGGGCCACCCTGTCCATCGCATTCCCGGCCTGGATGAAACTGCAGGCAGAGCGCATCCCCGACAGGATTGCATTTTTAGGTAAGAATATATTTGGTGTTTCGACCCCGGAAGAGACAATTGTTGAGTTGGAAATGTTTTTCAAATCCCTTGGTTGTCCGATCAGACTTGTACAGGTTGGAATTTCAGCGGATAAAAAGGAGGAAATCCTTGAAGGCATGGTCCACAACCAGGTAAGTGGGAACTATCATAAGCTGACTGTCGCCGACTATGAAAGGATACTGGAATTTGCACTATAACACCTCTCCCCCAACCCCCTCTCCTGAAGGAGAGGGTGCCAGGGGGTGAGGTACTATTCCTCTTCTTTCGCCTGCTCTTCGTATTCTTTCAGCAGTTTTTCCTGGACATCGGTCGGTACGGGAGCGTATTCGGCAAATTTCATGTTGTACGTTGCCCAGCCGCTGGTCAGCGAGCTGAGGGAGGTGGAGTAGCGCAGCATCTCGGCAAGTGGCACGCGGGCGCGTATGGTCCCATGTTCCATACCCATGATGACGGCGCGGCGTCCCTGCAGGTCGGTCATCACGTTGCCCATCTTATCTTCCGGGACGATCACCTCCACGTCGTAAACGGGTTCCAGGATCTTGGGGCCGGCTTCCTTGAAGGCCATGCTGAATGAAGCTTTTCCCGCCAGCTTGAAGGAGATTTCATTGGAGTCGACCGGGTGCATTTTCCCGTCGTAGACGCACACACGGATGTCGCGGGCGTATGAGCCTGTCAGCGGGCCTTCTTCCATCCGTTCCATGACACCTTTGAGCACGGCGGGAAGGAAACGTGCATCGATGGCGCCACCCACGATACAGTTATAGAATATCAGTTTGCCGCCCCATTCCATGGGGATCTCGTCTTTACCCCTGACGGTCACGGTTAATTCGGTATCCCCTTTCTGGACCGCAAGCGGAGTGACAGAAGATTTCCGCATGGTTTGTTTCAGCCTGAATTTTGATGGCTCCGGCATACCTTCGGTATAGGGTTCGATCACGATGCTGATCTCTCCGAACTGGCCTGCGCCACCGGATTGTTTTTTGTGCTGATAGGCAGCCTGCGCCACTTTGGTTATGGTTTCCCTGTACGGGATCTTGGGAGCCATGAAGTTGATCGGGATCTTGTACTGGTTCTCCAGGTGCCACTTGACGATGTTCAGATGAAGCTCGCCCTGTCCTTCCATGATGAGTTGCCTGAGTTCCTTGTAATACCCGCCCTTCAGGGTAAGATCCATTTTCTTCAGCTCATTCAGGGCCATTCCCAGTTTCTCGTCATCAGCAGAATTTTTGGCTTTCACGGCAGTTCTGAACTTGGGCTCGGGGATCTCCATCGGGATGATGGTTTCGTCGGGATTCTGGGTAGAGTTAAGGGTGGTGTTGGTCGGCGTGTTCTTGAGCTTGATGGTTGCGCCAATGTCACCTGCCACCAGCTTATCCACTTTTTCACGGTTTTTACCCTGGAAGACGAAGAGCTGCGAGAGGCGTTCCTTGCTGCTCGTATTCCCGTTGATCATGTCCATCGCCTCGGTGATCTCACCGCTGTAGAGCTTGAAAAACGTAACCTCACCCAGGTGGGGTTCGATCACGGTCTTAAAGACCAGAGCACAGGCGGGATCAGCAGCATTGCATGTGAGGGTCTTTTTGTTCGTCGTGGATACCTGTTTGATCTCGTTGGGAGCCGGTGCATTTATTGAAATGAACTCCAGCAGGCGGGCGACACCCATGTTATGTTTGGCATTGACGCAGAAAACCGGGAAAATTCCGCGGTTTTTAAGGCCAATCTGAAGTCCTTTATGAATTTCCTCTTCAGTGAGGGTGCCATTTTCGAAGAAGATCTCCATCAGCGATTCATCGTTTGCAGCAAGATCTTCGATCAGTTTACCCTGGAGCTCCTCGGCTTTGGCTTTCTCGTCGGCCGGGATGTCAAGGATCTCGGGTTGTCCGCCGCCGTCCTTGAATTTGAGCATTTTCATTTTGAGCAGGTCGATCAACGTATTAAATCCATGCCCCGGGTGCACCGGATACTGGCAGATCGCAACACCTCCGCCATAGCGTTGTTTCAGTTGTGCGACGGTTTCGTCGAAATTGGAATTTTCGTGCTCCAGGTGGTTGATGGCGATAATGACCGGCTTTCCGAATTTCTCGGCCCATTTCCAGGTAACGACCGTACCGACCTCAACGCCTATCTGGGCATTCACCACCATGACAGCCGTATCTGCAGGTACCAGTGAAGTGACGACCTCTCCAATGAAATCATCAAAGCCAGGAGTGTCTAAAATATTGATCTTTTTACCGTTAAACTCTGTGTACAGCACGGTGGCAAACACAGAATTCTGTCTCTCCAGCTCAATTTCGCGGTAATCCGACACCGTATTCTTATCTTCGATACTACCCCTCCGGTTGACCTTCTGGCCTTCGAACAGCATATCTTCAGCCAGGGTAGTTTTTCCTGATTTCGCACCGCCAACGATGGCAATGTTCCTGATTTCATTGGTTTGATAGACTTTCATTGTAAAAAACAGATTGATTGATTATTATATCACTTGATTTTCAAAGGGCTGCAAAATTAGAAAAAAGCAGGGAATAAAAAAACAAAGAGAAGTGATAAATGTTTCAGGGGGTAACTTTCGGGTTTCAGGCATCAAAACAAATCCCATGATCCAAATTCCAAACAAATCACAACATCCAAATCCCAATATATAATTAGGGTATGGTATTTTATCCCGACAACTATCGGGACGGAATTTTTTTGGATTTTGGTACTTGGAATTTGTTTGGGTTTTGGGATTTGGAGTTTTCTCCGTATCTTTCAGTAAATCAAATCCCTTCCACGGTTTGCCGTATCTCCTTCCATTTGTTTTCCGGTATTTTGGCGCCTTCGGCCTCGATGACCTTCCCGGCAAGGTAGGAAGCGATCAGTCCGCATTTTTCCAGTGGCAGGCGGTTGATGAAGCCATAGAGGAATCCTGCTGCGTAGAGGTCCCCTGCGCCGGTGGTGTCCCTGATGTCGACCCGGTGGGGCCGGATAGGGATGACATAATCGGAACACTTGATCCAGGAGCCAAGCTTCCCCATTTTTATCACAGCCACGTCGCATCCCTGTGCCATTTTATCCAGGGCATCCTGTGGCAGCAATCCCGTGAAAGCCTTGGCTTCGTCTTCGTTGGCAAACAGGATGTCTACATAGTCGTTTACCACACTCAGGAGGAAATCGTGGTTTTCTTCCACTACGTTATAGCTGGCAAGGTCAAGCGAAATTTTAAGCTGGTTTTGCCTGGCCATTTCCATGGCTTTGGTGAGCAATGCATGATTTTGGACCAGGTATCCCTCAAAGTGGATGATTTCATATCCGTTGAAGAGGTTTGGGACCAGGTTCTCCGGCGACAGCTCCATGGCTGCACCGAGAAACGTGGCGAAGGTGCGTTCCTTGTCGGGGCTTACCAGGGAGATGGCCCGGCCGGTTTCCGTGGGGCTGAAGAACAGGAAGGGGCGTATTTGTCTGGACCTGAGGTCGTCCAGAAAGAACGTTCCGAATTCGTCATGACAGATTTTCCCGATAAATCCGGTTTCCACGCCGAGGCTGGCCAGTCCGTGGATCGTATTGGCGCAGGATCCGCCTGAGGAGATGGTTTTCCGCAGGGATCCGGTTTCATTGAGGATATGGTCGGAGAATGCCCTGTCGACCAGTTGCATGCTGCCTTTAGGCAGATGGAACTCTTTCAGCAGGGTGTCATCTTCCAGGGTGACGATGATATCCACCAGGGCATTGCCGATACCGAGAACCTTTGGCATTTGGGGTGTGTATTTGGAGTCTTAAACTACAGCGTAAATTCCAAAATCCAAACTCCAGGCAAAATCCAAATAACAAGATCCAAACAACTTCCGTCCCGATAGTTGTCGGGATAAAATACCATACCCTAATTATATATTGGGATTTGGATCTTGTAATTTGTTTGGAATTTGGATCATGGGATTTGGGATTTAGCTAACGACCTGCAGCCTGAACCCTTTTTCACCGCAAAGGTATTGCTAATTCGAAATTAATGCCTAATTTTGCACCACTTTTTGAAAATCCCGGGCTTGATCGGAGATCTTTCAGAAAGGTTCAGGACATACTCCCCGATAGCTCAGCCGGTTAGAGCGACTGACTGTTAATCAGTAGGTCCCTGGTTCGAGTCCAGGTCGGGGAGCCAGAAAATCAAACACTTACATAAACACTTATGTAGGTGTTTTTTGTTTATGCCAGGTTCTTGCCAGTTTTTCTGCCAAAATCAACTTTAAAACTTATTCAGAAGACTATTAATTCCTCGTAAAACTTGTTGTAATATTACAAGAACGCGCATCACCATTTTCCAGCCTAAAAACATTTCCATTCGTCGGCCAGAAGAGATCCTGATACCCGGACATATGAGCTCAAGCTTGTAATGATATTATTGTGTATTAATGGCCGTGAATTATTGTAAAATATACCTTAAGCCACTGTCCTAATTTTTGGGGGAATTATAACTTATCCGGCCTGTCCCTGTCATTGTTCATCAATAAAACTTCAATGAATATTATAAAGATCAAAAATTATCCGTATCTTGTGAAATATCATTTGATTTTATTTAATAAACAACCTGCATAATGAAAAATGATAAACTGGATAACAGGATGAGTTTGGCACATGATCATACGAAAATCCCTGATGAAAAACTACTAATGGGGTCAATAAAGGGGAAACACCCTGTTGTACTTGATGATGGTAAAACGATAGTTTATATTTCTGACAAAAGCAAAGAAGAAGAAACAAGATTAAAGTACGAATTGCATAAGAATAGTAGGTTTCCTTCCCACGCTACAAAATATCATTCATAAATTTTTAGTATCTCTTCAACCCAATCTTAACAAATATGCATCGCTATATAAGATGGTGTTTATAATCATTGTTGGAGTTTGGATAAAGACAGATGACTCATTAAATGACCTGAATAATAAGGTTGCATAAAACGGACAAACTGACCGGTCTTTAAAGGTTTAAACTGACCATGTGATTTCCGGTGCAAATTAACCACCCAGTTTTTCTCATTTTCGTTCAACTTTATCTTTTTTGTGCGGTTATCCAAGATCTGAAAAACCTTCTTTAATATTTTTAGAACCCATTTAAGATTTGCCGGCCACATAATATCCCAAATAGTGGGAGAGAAGAGATCCAGCTACCGAAACCTCCTGCTATACGCCAATAAAGATATTATTGTGTTTTACTGGCCGTGAATTTGGGGAAAATCAAACATAGATAAGTGTCCTATTTTGTGTTATATTTATGGTGCGTTAATTTATCTTCAACGGAAGATCCAAAAAGGATATTTAAGCCAATTATATTATAAACAGGGATGTATCCCTCAATGTACAAAAAATCCGTTTTGGGAATTATAACATCAATGTACGAAACATCACTCGGCAGGTTATGTATATAAGATTGGATGATGGATAAATTAAAAGTATATTCAATGAATTTACATATCGTTATGGGGCATTTATTATGAAGAAAATTCTAATATCAATATTAATAATTTGGTCAATTAATTCTTTCGCACAAGAGGATTCAACGAGTCTATATTACCAAGCGATTTGGTATTATAATATCAATTTGGACAGTTTGAATTCCAAAGAAACTGAGCTGTTCATAGAGAATAATGATGGAATAACGGAAAAACTTCCTTCACAAATTGGAAAAAGAAAAATAACAATTCTTACTTGGAATAATTCGAAAGAAGTCTATAAAAGGAACAACAATAAATTGAACCATATAAAAATCTTTCCTGCAAGAATAAATGAAGACAAAATAGAAATCCGAATTACTCCATATCACGGCGAGTACAATACAAGAAGAAACAAGTTGAGTCTTTCATTATCAGATTGGGTGATTATCCAGTTCAAGTTTGATTGTGATAAAAATAAATATGTTTATTTTGGAACAACTGGAGGCGGAATATGAAAAACGCCCCATAACAAAGGCTAAGCGCTATCGGGCGCATGGTTGTGAGGAGAAAGATTGTACATTTATTGAAAATTGTGCTGGCCGGAATGATATATTTTCAAAACTGCCCGCCAGCGCTTAGCCTTAGCCGTTGGGCACAACTTAAAATAAAACAGAAACCATGAATACAAAGGTTGTAATAATTATTGCTTTCTCATTCTTGTATGGATTCTTTGAGATTTTCATGAGCATGAGACAAAGGAACAAAAGAAGCGTTATTAAAACTGGTGATAGATTGAGTATCTGGATTCTTACGATTTTTATTGCGATTGGATATTATCTTTCATTCAGTATTGCATCTACAAAAACAGGTCGGATTTACCATTGGGATGTACTTTTTATATTAGGAGCAGTCATAGCAATTTTAGGATTAATAATAAGAATAAACTCAATCTTGACCTTAAAACAACAATTTACATATACAGTGACAAAAATTGAGAACCATGAGTTAATAGAGACTGGATTATATAAAGTAATTAGGCATCCTGGTTATTTAGGACAGTTGATTATTTTTCTTGGAATTTCAACATCATTGTCAAATTGGATTTCGATATTATCAATGATAATTTCGGTATTAATTGGATACATATATCGAATAAAGACAGAGGAGAAATTTATGATTGAGCAGATGGGAGATAAATATATTGACTATCAAAAACGCACTAAAAGATTGATTCCAATGATATATTAAAATAAGCTGCGCACTGCATAAAACGGACAAACTGACCACCCTTTAACGGTTTAAACTGACCATGTGATTACCGTTGCAAATTGACCACCCAGATTATCTCCCATTTTCGTATGTTAAAACAGAATTTCCGACTATATCCAATATGGTTCTGGTTTCGCCATATCGATTTTTTACTTTCAAGCCTTTTAATTCCATATGACATTCTTCAATAATTTTTCATACTCCCTATTGTATGACGATTGAAGATGATTTCTCTCTCTCGTCTTATAAGACCCAAAATTATCAATATAACTTAAAACCCAATTTCTTGTTTTCTTGAATTTTAGATAATCGTAAAAATCATTTGTGCCATTCTTGATTTTGGGATCTGCGCCTGCTTCGAGGAGTTTTTGAATTATTTCCCTTTGATTTTTTGTTGCGGCAATCATAAGGGATGTATAACCATCTTTGTCTTTTAAATCCGGATCTGCATTATATTCAAATAGGATATCCATAATTTTTAATTTATGGGCACAAGCTTCCCTTAATGTTTCTTTTCCATAACGGATCTTCTTTATCGTTTTAATCAAGGCGGTTTCACCAGAATTTGTTCGATGATTAACCTTTGCGCCATTATAAAGTAAAATCTTGATGATATCTATATCGCCTCTTTCAACGGCCGATATTAAAGGCGTTATTCCATTTTTTTGAAAATGATTGACATCCGCGCCGTGATGGATCAATTCTTCAATGAGAGCCAAGCTACATTTGTACATTGCGGACAATAATGGTGTCATTCCAAGACGATATTTCTGATTTACGTTTGCTCCATTTTTGATTAATAATTTTACCAGTTCTAATTTTATGTGTTCATCTTCCTTTTCACCACTAACAAAAGCATCAATTGTTTCTGTCAGCGCTGTTTGCCTGCGTTCACCTTCTTGATTTACATTTGATCCAGCTGAAATCAATCTTTTTGCTAAATCAATTTTAAGATGAGAGCAAGAAATCATTAGTGCCGTATTACCATACCCGTAGTCAGCGTTTAATAATTCTTGGACTTGTTCTATATTCATAATTTTAGTTTTAGACACATTTTGAATTACAGCCTTAAACTATCATAAACATCCAAAATTTCCCGTTCCCTAATCCCCAGATATTTTCTGGTTATAGAAGGGGATGAATGTCCAAACAGATCCATCAACAATATGACGGCTTCGTTGGAATAATTGTTCAACCGCAGAACACGATTACCCAGTGTTTTTCGGAAGAGATGGCTGGAAATGTTTCCTTCCACCGGAATATTGTATCGTTTAATGATTTCCTTCAGTTTAACATTTACATAGGATTTGTCAATGGGTTTTGTGCCGTACTTGTTTATGAAAATGTATTGGCTAGTATCAACTTCGCCGATTTTGGTTTTAATCCGTTCAAGAATTGTACGCAAATCCTGATTGATCTTGATCCTTCTGGTTTTCTTGGTCTTCTTCTCCTGTATGGTCAGGATGTCCGTATTTTCGAACTGATTATACCTGAGCTGTAACAGATCACCAATCCGGAGCCCTGTGAATACGCCAATGGTGATGAGGAGGCAAAATTTGTATTCGCCATCCCGTTCAAGTTTTGAAATAAGGGAGCGGAAATCTTCCCAGTACATAGCAGTGGTTGTCGTTCTTTGACCGAGTAATGACATTGGATATGGTTTTTAAGAAAGGGCGGCAATGCTACGGCGAAAACTTTGATTTTGCTGCATTTTTTAATGAAAATATAAGTTAAAAATGAAAAAATTTTGGGGGTTGTTCGTAAAGCGTTGAAAATCTGATAATGCAGAAAAACAGGAACTTATACTAAAGCCAGAAGTATAAGTTGGATGATCTCAAACGAATTACTTCCTCCACCGTGAAACCAAGTTTTATTAATCCCCGCTAGAATGTAATTGAAGATAATCATCGTAGATTTTTGCATTGGCTGAGATAAACCAAAGGAAAGACGCCAGATCTTTATTTACAGCTTTTAATTCCTTTGGATCAACCATCATACCTGTTCTTGAGAGATAATAGGAGACAAATTTTGCATATTTGTTATCTACATCAATTGTAACGATACCATCCCCATCCGTTATCTCAGTTGTTACATCATATCCTTGTTTCTTTTTATGTGCCATAATTTTTCTCCTCTAAATGTTTCTTTATGATTTCTCGTATAAGTTGAGATTTCGTTTTTTCTTCTTCAATTACTCTATTGATCAATCTCTTAAATTGAGATTCTGTCAACCGGATGCGTAGATGCCGGGTATGTTTTTCTTTTTCCATGACCATAAATATCAACGGAAATGAAAAAAGTAATACAAAAGGCGGATTTTGATTGAATTATTTCCCGCCATTCATTTAATGTCTGTCTGGCGGTGGGGGTGGCGTACCTTTTTTGTTCCTTATTAATTCTCTTCAATTGATTTGAAAAACTAAAACAGAAAATCAACGAATAAGAGAAACAACAAAGATTTTGATCAGGATGGAGTTTATGGAGAAAAACTCGACCTAAAAAGTGAAGGTCATCAGTTATTCATAACTTTGTATTAGGTAATTTATAAATCTACATTATGGAAAAGACCATCACTTCTGGATCGACCTTCGGTCACAATAATCTCAATACCTATGAAATTGTTATTAGATTTTCAAATCCCCAAAAGAAAATACTAAGAAGTGAGATTGACGAACTTAAAAAACGCTTTGGTTCTATTTTCTATTCCTTCTCACCCGTGCAAATTTCCCCCAAGTTGGAAAGGTATACTGAATTGGATGAAATTGGCGGTTCTGCAATTGTTAACATTGTTTATAAAAAATCCTTTGAACCTATTGAAGAATTTGAATGGACAATAATTAAGAATGATTCGGAATCATATATCTCAAAATTGGAAAATTTATTAACACCTGTTGTAGATTGATTAGGATATAACTTAATCGACATAAGTTGTGGAAATATCTTTTGTCTCTTTGCTAATTTCCTTCAACTTCTTCCGGAATTCTTCCCGTTGAAACCACATTTCAAGCTCCTGTAAAAGTTTCGTCTATTCTATTCCGCAAGAATTAATAAAAGTTGTATTTTGCAGATATGAATATTTCAATTCCGCAGAACACAATCGAATTTATATATGGCCTTATTTCAAAAATCAGTTGAGAAGAAATATCTCAACGAGCTAGATCGGGAGCTAATCAACAAAAAATATATTGATTTTCAGGCCTTTTTTGGTGTACCCGCCATACAGGAAAATATTAGGATCGCTAAAGAGGAACAATTCCAGGAGGGGTTTCTGCGTGAACTATTTGTTAATATTTTAGGCTATACATTAAATCCCCAGCCAGACTTTAATTTAACAACTGAGCTAAAGAACATTTCGGATAGCAAAAAAACAGATGGTGCTATTTTAAAAGGAAATGAAGCCATTGCTGTTATCGAATTGAAATCAACTGCTACAACCGATCTTGGATCTGTTGAAGCGCAGGCGTTTAATTATAAGAGCCACCACCCCCATTGTATTTATGTCATTACTTCAAATTTTGAAAAGCTCAGGTTTTATATACATAATGCCGTTGAATATATTGAATTTGATCTGTTTAATTTGACGATAGCAGACTTCGACCTGCTATGGTTATGCATAGCCAAAGACAATCTGTTAACGGATCTACCATTAAAAATCCAAAATTCATCTTTACTCCAAGAGGAAGACATTACAAAAAAGCTATATGAAGACTATGCAAAATTTCGGGAAGCAGTTTTTCAAAATCTTGTTTCAAATAATCCAGATATCGATAAGCTGATCTTATTCAAGAAAACCCAAAAGCTGATTGATCGTTTCCTGTTCATTTTATTCGCTGAAGACAGGCTGTTGTTACCTCCAAATTCCATCAGTGAGATTATACAACAATGGCGTACATTAAAGGATGAACTCGATGAATATTTCCCGTTGTATGAGCGGTCTAAAAAATACTTCGGCTATATCAATACCGGCCATAAGGGAAAGAAATATGATATATACCCATATAATGGAGGATTGTTTACTCCTGATGATGTTCTGGATAGTGTTGAAATAGATGACGATATACTTTTTGAACGTACCCGAAGATTAAGCCAATACGATTTTGACACGGAAGTTGATGTAAATATTCTTGGGCACATTTTTGAACACTCATTGAATGAAATTGAAAATGTTCAGGCTGAAATACTCGGTGAAAAAATAGATAGCAGAAAAACAAAGCGTAAGAAAGAAGGAATATATTACACGCCAAAATATATCACGAAATATATCGTAGAAAACACCATTGGCAGGCTCTGCAGGGAAAAACGAGATGAGCTTGACATTGTTGATGAAGATTATGCCAAGGGGCGTATCAATAGGAAGATCCAGATGATAAAGATGCTTGATAATAAATTAACCGCATACAGAAACTGGCTTCTTTCGATCACTATTCTTGATCCAGCATGTGGTTCTGGTGCATTTCTTAATCAAGCATTGGAGTTTTTAATTCGGGAACATAAAAAAATAGATGAGCTCAGGACACAGCTGTTAGGTGGCGATTTGGTGTTTCCGGATATTACCAACGATATCCTTGAAAAGAATATATATGGCGTTGATCTAAATGATGAATCAGTTGAGATTGCCAAATTATCTTTATGGTTACGAACCGCAGCCAAGGGTAGAAAACTAAAAGATCTGTCCAAGAACATAAAATGTGGGAATTCATTAATTGATGATCCTGCAGTGGCGGGTACTAAGGCATTTATATGGCAAGATGAGTTTCCTGAAATATTCGCTAATGGAGGATTTGATGTTGTCATTGGTAATCCGCCATATGTTGATATAAAAGCTCTGCCAAAGGAAAAAGTTGCTTATCTTACTAAAACTTATTATACTGCTAATAATAGAATCAACTTGTTTTCAATTTTCATTGAACGAGCATGTAATTTTTTACGAAAGCAAGGCAGATTTTCTTTTATTGTACCCTCGTCCTTGTTAACACAAGATTCATATAAACTGTTAAGAAATGAACTGCTTCGAAAATCGCAAATAAATGGGATTGTACGACTTCCTAATGAATCTTTTGGTGGAACTAGTGGAGAAGTTAAAGTAGATACAATAATTATCACATTAACAATCAATCCGAAGATCACATTACCTATTGAAATTATAATATATAAAGGCTTTGATAGGATTAATGATATTACCTCCTATGAATGTGATGAACTTCAATATATTGATCAAGCAGTCTGGCTTAATGATGAAAATTATCTTTTCAGGATAAATGTCAATGATAGAATTGATAATATAATAAAAAAAATTGAAACTGATTCAGTAAAACTGGAGAGCTGCGCCTACTTTAGCTTAGGACTGACACCATATGATAAATATAAAGGACATTCACCTGAGCAGATTAATAGTAGAGTATTCCATTCAGATCATAAAAAGGATGAAACCTATAAAAAACTTTTAGCTGGCAATGATGTAAAAAGATATTATATTAATTGGAATGGTATTGAATGGATTTCTTATGGTGATTGGCTGGGTGCGTCCAGAGAAGAAAAGTTTTTTAAAGATAAAAGAATACTAGTCAAACAGATTATTGACTGGACAGATAAAAGAATCTGGGCTTCACTTACGACAGAAGAACTTTATAACACTCAAAACGCTTTTAATCTTATTGCAAAAGAACCATATCTAACAGAATATTTACTTCTCATAATCAACAGCAATTTAATTTCATTTTATCATAGGAAAAAGTTTCTTGAAGAATATAAAGATCGATTTCAGAAAATATTAATAAAAGATTGCAAGGAATTTCCAATTAAAATGATTTCTCAGTTGGAGCAATTACCCTTTGCTCAAAAGGCTAATATGATGATTTCATTGCAAAATCAATTATATGATTTTTCGGACTCTTTCCAAAGATCCATACTGCGCAGGTTCCAAATGGATAAACTAACAGCAAAATTACAAGCGTGGTATCATCTGACCTTTACTGAGTTTATTCAAGAACTAAAAAAGAAAGAAATAAAGATGACCCTAAAACAGGAAGCCGAATGGGAAGCCTATTTTTTACAGGAAGCCACAAAAGCAATAGAAATTAAAAACGCCATTGAAAAGACTGATAAAGAAATAGACCGGATGGTATATAATTTATATGGCCTGACTGAAGAAGAAATCAAAATCGTTGAAGGATTGTCGTAGTTGGTGTCGAATTTTTTGGCAAGCGGTAGGATATCGCCGATAACATATTTTTCAAAATATTTTCTCTGGATCTTTTACAAGCCGTAATTCCATTGGGATTCCAAGTTATTGGTCTACTCAATGAAATCCACCAATCAAAGATCACATTTTTATCTTTTGTATATATTAATTGAAAACTATACTACTTTCTGGTTGAAAAGAAACATACAAATATGCGCTATGGAGTTATTTAGTTGATCCTTAATAATTATTAACATATTGATTGTTAATAAATTATGTTCTTTAAAATGGTTGAGTGTGTCAGGATTTTGCGTAAATTGGTTCAAAATCCTGAAAATCATGTTAAAAAAATT
>JAQUQD010000033.1 GCA_028716265.1 Bacteroidales bacterium
TGATAAGCCCCTATGAGAGGAAGTTTCATATTGCTGCTGATAGTATAATCGGTTTCTTCTGTAAATAACTTGTTTTCAGGCGGTTCGTCAAGATACTTTTCGCATCCGGTATAACTGATCAGGATGAGTAGAGCGCAGCAGATTAATGTTAGATATGTATTTGGTTTCATGCGTGATTAGTTTAAAGATTAGAATTTAACATTCAAGCCTATCGTATAGATCGCTGCAACAGGGTAGGTCTGTGTATCCCATCCGTCGTCAACTTCAGGAGTAAATCCGTTGTATTTGAACAGGGTCAGCGG
Source organism: Bacteroidales bacterium (assembly GCA_028716265.1). Lineage (GTDB taxonomy): Bacteria > Bacteroidota > Bacteroidia > Bacteroidales > JAGONC01 > JAGONC01. The sequence continues at coordinate 303 of JAQUQD010000033.1, forward strand.
ACGTTCTGCTGTAAAATAGATCCTTGTGACAGGGAAGTTGCCATTCAGCCATGCGTTGCTTTTAAGCGTGTACCCCAGTTGAATATTCTGAATTCGGAAGAAAGAGCCGTCTTCCACAAAATAGTCACTCATTTTCTGATTCCAGCCTCGGCGTAATCCTGAGGAGGAAGGATATTTATCGGAAGTTCCCTCTCCATGCCAGCGGTTTTCAGCCAGATCTGCATCCAGATTGCCGTCAGGAGTCCAGATGATTTCACCCCGCTTGCGGTTGAGTACCTTATTTCCGGTCTGACCGTAGACGCTCAACGAGAAGTCGAGTCCCTGAAATTTGATACCGATGTTACCTCCGTAGATAAAGCTGGGAAAATAGGATCCCAGAATAACACGGTCATCATCATCGATCTTTCCGTCATTGTTCTGGTCCTTATATTTGAAATCACCAGGGACAAGTCCGTTTTCAGCCGCCACCGGATCGTTCAGGATTTCCTGTTCGTTCTGATACACCCCGACGACCTCACGACCGTAGAAGGCCATCAACGGTTCACCCACATAGGTACGTTGCCTGAACTCGGCAGTTCCACCGTCAATATATTCCTGTCCGTAAAGGTCTTTTGCTTCATTCCTCAGTGTTGAAATGTTGACTCCCACATTGTAGGTGAATTTATCGCTGACTTTATTGGTCCAATCGAGGGCAAGCTCAATACCGCTGTTTCGGATCGTGCCCACAGGTTTGAGGACGCTGCTACCCACAGAGGGAATCATCACAGGAATGGCGGCATTTTTGGTATCTCGCGTATACCAGTCGAAATCCGCTGATAGTCTTTCATCAAGAAATCTTGCAGTGAAACCAATATTGGTTTCTTCCGTCAGTTCCCACTTGAGTTCCGAGTAATCACTGGAAACAACGGTTCCATAATAAATGGTTCCCCCCATGGTGGTTGATATGACACTGGTTGTGTACGCGCCGTCACTCGCCTGTATTTTATCGTTGCCGAGTCTTCCCCAGCTTGCCCTGAACTTGAGGAAATCAATGATGTTATTCCCTTTCAGGAAGTTTTCCTCAGAGATCACCCAGCCTGCGCCGACAGTGGGGAAATATCCCCAGGTTTCCTGATACTTGTTACTGCCGTCTGCACGGAAAGTGGCGTAAAGCAGGTATCTGTTGCTGTAATTATAGGCAACCCTTCCAAAGTAGGACATTCCGTATTCTCTCAATCCGCCGTCATGAACTGCTTCAGCAACAAGGGCCGTCGCCTTGTCGATGTACCAGGTTTGCTCCATGTCAGTCGGGAAATCCTTGCCCTGAGCAGTAAGCAGCTGGGATCCTTCATCCCGGAATGAGGTGCCGGCCATTACGGTCAGATTATGGTTCCCGAATTCCTCGGTGAAAGTGAGAACATTATCCCAGATGTTGTTGTTATAGTTAGTAAGTGTCCGCGTAATGGTCGCATCCGGATTCTGGAAACCGTTGTCAATGTACCAGGGCAGGTTGACCACTCTTTGATCGATTGACTGGAAGGCATAATTATAGGTTGTTTTGAAGGTCAGGGTTTTTGGAATAAAATTGAACTCCAGGTAAAAATTGGAGGTCAGTTTTTTTATTTTCATCCGGTCTATATTGTACTCCATGGACGGGAATGGATTCTGACCCAACCGGTACTCAATAGAATGGGCGCTTGCGTAATTGGTGGGCCAGGCTGTGGTATTTAGTGTATCATATACCGGCATTACGGGAACTGCAAAATACGCATCGTTCCAGGCATTATATGGTGCGTTGTATCTCAAGGCATTGCTGAAGATGAGGTTGCCCCCAATGGTCAGCCAGTTGGTGGCCTTCTGGTCTATCTTCGCACGCAGGTTGAATCGTTCATATTTGTTTTCCATGTCCATGATCCCGTCCTGCAAAATATAATTGCCTCCGAGGGAGTACTTGGCTGTCTCCGTTCCGCCGGTAAAATCCAGGCTGTGATTTGTGATCAGGGCAGGACGCAGAATTTCGCTGTACCAGTCGGTGTTCGGTTCGGGAATGCTTGGGTCCACCCGGCTTCTGCCATAGCGTTGCATGGCGTTCTGGATGAATGTGGCATCCGCCACTGATCCGGATTCCATTGCCATCGTCGTAAACTGCTGCGAATTGGACATCTTCACAACATTCTGGGCCACCTGGTATCCAAAATACCCGTCGTAGGTGATCTGTGTCTTCTGGTTGTATGCGCCCGATTTGGTCTCGATCAGCACTACGCCATTGGCGGCTCTCACACCGTATATGGCAGAGGCAGAGGCGTCCTTCATGACCGACATGGATGCGATATCCGAAGGATTCAGAAAATCAATGTTATCAAAGAACATCCCGTCGACAATATAAAGGGGTGACTCGGAGTCCCTCCCAGGAAAAGAACCGATACCACGGATCCTGACGGTTGGCTGATCGCCGGGTGCGCCGCTGGTCACTACCTGTAAGCCGGCCACTTTCCCCTGTAAGGCCTGTATCGGCTGCGAAGCAGGTGTTTTCGTTAGGTCCTCTGCCTTGACAGTGGCTATGGATGAGGTCAGGTCCTTGACTTTTGTACTGCCGTACCCAACCACAACCACACCCTCCAGGGAAGTTTTGGTTGGCGTAAGCTGAAAGTTAAAAACACTCGCATTGCCAATGGCAACCTCCTGGGTGTCAAATCCTACAAAACTGACTACCAGTGTGTTATCTTCAGGGGCAACCTGCAGGCTGAACCGGCCATCCAGATCAGTAGCGGTTCCCTTGGCAGTACCTTTGATCAGGACCGTTGCTCCAGGCAGGGTCTCGTTTGTTTCACGGTCAGTGACAGTACCGGTGATGGTCCTTTGTTGGCCGAAAGCTGCAATACCAGCAATGGCCAGCAAAAGCAACAACGTGCTTTTCAGCCAGCCAAATGCTTGTATTCTAGGTAGATAACTCTTCATAATGTGTTTGTTTAGGTTTAACTGATTGATTGTTGGAAAAAATATATATATATACATTAATGATTTCAAAGCAGAAAGTCGAATCAAATATAAGTCAATGGATGTTTAGAATCAATTTTTTTTATGAAATTTGTGCATCATTCTCCCGTTCAACTTTTGATATGAACAGGCACATCAACATCCTTTGCACATTTTCACTCATCTTTCTTGCTGGTTTCGTGCACGCCCAGGAGGAAAAGATCATCTATGTGGAGCACAATACGAGCTCATGGGGATACAAAGCTGAGTTGCTGATGTCTTCCGTCCGTCCTGGCAGCGAAAATGACCCGCTTTACAAAGGGGATTCTGTCACGTATGATGTCAATGATCACCCTGGTGTCAAGCCGGGATTTGCATTTGGCGTCTTCTATGAAACACGTTTGACCAACTCATTTTATTTGCAAATGGAGGTCAATTATCAATGGTACCAGTATCGTCTGGATTATGTCATGAATGTGAAGGATGGCATGAAATCAAAATATGACGCGGACTACACGATGAGGAGTTCGTCCATCCTTATCCCGCTGCTTCCCAAGTTCAGGTTCGGGAACAAATACAAAGTATACGTGATGGCCGGCCCTTATATCAATGTTCCTTTTTCACCGCATACTTCAGGTAAAATCGTGATCGAACAGGAGGAGGCTGCAGGTAAGGTCACAACTTCTGTCATCAGGGATGAATCCATCAATAAGAAGCCGGAAAAGCTTGAATACGGACTGATCGGTGGCATTGGCGTCAAAGTGCCCCTGAAGGCGGATGATCTGGTCATAGAGATGAGGTATGACGGCAGTTTGAATGATGTTGTCAGGGATCCTGACCTGAAAGCCCAGGCGTTCTCACTTCACCTTGGTTTGATCAAAGTGCTTAAATGACGATCAGGTAAATCATTGATCGGAGAATAACTTACGATACGGGCAGGTTGATGTCATTTCTTCCTTATTTACTATCAAAAAGAGGATACCTTCAGGTCCGGTGGCTTTTATGTAAACGACCTTTTCCGGAGCATTATCCTGAAGTTCAGCCAGCTTATGGATCAGGTCAGCCTGGTTCTCCCTGTCGGCAAATTCGATTTTGGCCAGCACCTGGTCTGGTTGGTCGCCTGCGACAGGCAATGCATAGAGTGTATAATTTTCATACGATTCAAGCAGATCAGAAAGGGATGGGAACCCATTCATCAGCCCCAGCTTCCCTCTGATGCATTTCAGCTGACCCTCTGCATTATTGACTGAAAAGGGTTCAGGCGCAAGGAATGATGCAGGTTGCATCTTTTCTGAGATCTCCATAAGCAACGTGATCCCGCATTGTGTAGCAGCATCAGTGCCTTCCTGGTCGGATATGATCAGGAAATGATCACCCAGAACGGAAAGGATCTGATAGGGAGAAATGCAGTGGTGCATGCGCAGTGAATCGTTCAGCAAGCACCGGAACCGGCTGACAGAGAAGATCCCGAAAGCCGCCACGCCATCCTTCATATCAAATGCGTCTATCTTCAGCAGGTGATCGTTGAGCAAAACTTCCTGCACATACACCCGTTCAAAGCCATACTCCAGGTAAATGTCCGCACCGCCGTTGATATAACCCCACAATCCGCTGCCATCATACATCCGCGTACCTGCCACTTCCCATCCCCGGATCGTATCCGTGCTGAGCGGGAAAACATCTTCCTGCCCAGATACCCACAAGGTAGTCCATCCTAAGAAAATCAACAGCACAACACGCTTCATTTTCATCGAATTAATCGAATTTAAACGAATTAAACACATGACTTTATTCGGACACCTGTGATTTTACATTACCACGAATAACCATGAATAACCACAAATACCCCTTCCCTCACGTCAGATTCAATACCGCAACATCAATCCTTTCCAGATCCGCAACTCCCAGTCCCAGTTCCTGCGCCATGTTCATGAAGTCCCTTGCCTTGGGCTTGTCTTCGGTCTGGATACCCTCGGCGATCCTTTTCCTGAGGACGACCTCATAGCCGATCCTGTCGACAGCCACCGGGTCGGTGCCCAGAAGCAGCGTTTTGAATTCGGCGATGAATTGTGGATTGGCTCCCGGTCCTCCGTTGAAACATCCGCGGATGCCATCGGCGATGTTCAGCACCACTTTGTCGCGGATAGGAGGAAATGCACACACCTGTGCACAGGTTTCTCCCCACAGGTCCTTGTGCAGCCTGCCGGTGTTGCTGATGCATCCATAGGCCAGGTTCTTCAAGCAGAGGGTGACCGATGCCCCGGCATTTTTCAGGATCGGGATGTTGATGATCTTATCCACCTGCTGGGTGCATATCTTGCTGAAATACGAATATTTACCGCTGTTGACCATATAGGGCAGCGTATAGTCGTCATATTCCTCCACCACATCGGCCCAGTAGTACCAGTCCTTATCGATCATCTTTTCACCATAAAGCAGTCCGTCAGGACCATAGAAGGAACCGTTGGCATCCTGCTGCTCTGTGCCCGTGATCCGGATGCCGGGATAGTTTTCTTCGGTGAATCCTGTTTCATGGAGCTCAAACTCCCGCCGGTCCCAGATCAGGATATGGTCCTTCGGGATCCCGGCTTCCTGCAGCTGGCTGATCACGGCTCTGACAAGCTGGTGGCTGGTCGTCAGTGATTTACCTGCCACGGGATTGACCTTCAGCCCTATCCTGTCAGCCGGGGATACGAACTGCAACCAAGCGGCAGCGAGCGAATCGGCTCCGGTGAGTTCCACCATGCCCCTGCGGAGCATCTCACTGACGGCATCCTGATCCGGTTCATTGTTCAGGATGCAGTTGGCATGGTTTACCTGCACGACTTTTCCCGGATATTTACCCGGCATGGAATCTGCCGTACGCTCCCATGCCATCGCATCCCGGATATTGGTGGATGGTTTGCCTTTTTCCTGCGGATCCTGTGCAAATCCTTTCCTGGTCATCAACGACGACAATGCAGCTCCTATCCCTCCTGCTGCAGCTAGGCTGAAAAAACTCCTGCGGCTGAGCCCATGCTGTCTTTTGTTCATAATGAATCTGATTCTTTGTAACGTGTCAAATATACTAAAACCTCGGTCCTAATCCGTTTGAAAGTATTATTTTTGTCAGCTGAAACATGACGTTGAATTCATCTGAAATATGTTTGAAAGTTTAAGCGACAGGCTCGACAGGGCGTTCAAGATCCTGAAGGGGCAGGGGTACATCACCGAGATCAATGTGGCTGAGACCCTCAAGGATGTGCGGAAGGCGCTTCTGGATGCTGACGTTAGCTTCAGGATCGCCAAGCAGTTCACCGACCAGGTGAAAGAGAAGGCCATGGGACAGAAGATCCTTACGGCAGTCTCTCCGGGTCAGCTTATGATCAAGATCGTCCACGATGAGCTTACTCTTCTGATGGGCAGTGAGAAGGCGGATATTGACCTGAAAGGTACCCCTTGTGTCATACTCATTGCCGGATTGAACGGCTCCGGTAAGACTACCTTCAGCGCTAAACTGGCCAATTACCTGAAAACGAAAAGAGGCCGGAAGCCGCTGCTGGTGGCGGGCGACGTTTATCGCCCCGCTGCCATTGAACAGTTAAGTGTCCTCGGCGTCCAGATCGGTGTGGACGTGTACACCGAGGAAGATTCCAGGGAGCCGGTCAAGATCGCAAGGAGAGCTGTTGCTTTTGCCAGGGATAAGGGATTCAACACAGTGATCATTGACACTGCAGGCCGCCTTGCCCTTGATGAGGAGATGATGAACGAGATCGCAGACATCAAGCAGGCAGTCGATCCCCAGGAAACACTCTTTGTGGTGGATGCCATGACCGGTCAGGACGCCGTGAATACGGCCAAAGCCTTCAACGACCGGCTGGATTACAACGGAGTGGTCTTGACCAAACTGGATGGCGATACCAGGGGAGGGGCAGCACTGACCATCAGGGCGGTGGTGAACAAGCCGATCAAATTTGTCGGGATCGGGGAGAAAATGGAGGCCATCGACCTTTTTCATCCCAGCCGTATGGCAGACCGGATCCTGGGAATGGGTGATATTGTTTCACTGGTAGAGAAGGCCCAGGAACAGTTCGATGAGGAAGAAGCCAGAAAACTGCAGAAAAAGATTGCGAAGAACCAGTTTGATTTCAATGACTTCCTTGCACAGTTGAAACAGATAAAGAAGATGGGTAATGTCAAGGATCTGATGAGTATGATACCGGGCGTGGGCAAAGCCCTGAGGGATGTCGACTTGGATGACAATGCTTTTAAAGGCATTGAAGCCATTATCTATTCCATGACACCCGGGGAAAGAACGGATCCCTCGGTACTGAACGGAAGCCGCCGCAAAAGAATATCTCAGGGAAGCGGTACTACCCTCCAGGAGGTGAACCGGCTGGTCAAACAGTTCGAAGACACCCGCAAAATGATGCGCAAGATGACAGAGAGCAAGGGTAAGAACATGATGCAGATGGTTCGTAATACCAGGAACATGCGCAGACGATGAGACACCGTTATGCCATGGTACAGGAATAATCAATCATGAATAATGGAACTTATTGATGGTAAAAAGGTCGCCGAAGGGATACGCGCCGGCATCGCCCGGCAGGTAGCTCACTCCATCGACAATGAAGGAACCGCTCCTCATCTTGCCGCCATTCTCGTCGGAGATGATCCAGCCAGCCACACGTATGTAAGGAACAAGGAAAAGGCCTGCCAGGAGGCGGGGATCATTTCATCCGTTTATAAGTACCCTGCCAGCTTGTCTGAACGGGAATTGCTTACGGTGATCGATTTTATCAATAACGATCCGGAAATCCACGGGCTGATCGTGCAGCTCCCCTTACCGGCCCATATCCCGTCAGAAAAAATTATCCGTGCCATCCATCCCTGCAAGGACGTGGATGGATTTCACCCTATGAACCTTGGAAACATGGTGCAGGGATTACCGGCTTACTTACCTGCCACTCCCTATGGAATCCTTCAACTGCTTGAATATTATAAGATTGAGACGGAAGGAAAGCATTGCGTGGTATTGGGACGAAGCAACATCGTCGGTACACCGGTCAGTATTCTGCTCTCACGAAAAAGCTATCCCGGTAATTGCACGGTGACCCTGTGCCATTCAAAAACACGTGACCTTGACGCTATTTGTCGCCAGGCGGACATACTGATCGCTGCGATTGGACAACCGCATTTTGTGAAGGCTGACATGGTCAGGGAGGGTGCGGTGGTCATCGACGTCGGCATGCACCGTGTCCCGGACTTTTCAAAGGGTTCGGGCCATCATCTGACCGGTGATGTGGATTTCGGCGAAGTATCCAAAAAAGCGGGTTACATCACTCCTGTGCCAGGTGGCGTGGGCCCCATGACCATCGTGGCTTTGCTGTGCAATACCCTCAAAGCATTCAAAAAAGAGATCTATCCTTGAGTTCATCCATCCCTCAACAACTGCTGCAGGGCATCCTGCTTCCCCTCATGGAGGAGTTTTATACCCTCCAGGGAGAGGGCATCCACACGGGAAAACCGGCATACTTTATCCGGATCGGTGGATGCGATGTTGGTTGTTACTGGTGTGATGTGAAAGAATCCTGGAATCCTGAACTACACCCCCTCACACCCACGGACCAGATCGTCAGAAATGCTGCTGCATGCCCCGCAAAAACTGTGGTGGTGACCGGAGGGGAACCTCTTATGTACGATCTGGATTACCTCTGCAATGAATTGAAAAAGCTGAACATTCATACATACCTGGAAACATCGGGCGCTTACCCGTTGACAGGCACCTGGGACTGGATCTGCCTTTCGCCGAAAAAGAAGAATGAACCCCTGGCATCCTTTTATTCCCTTGCCAATGAACTTAAGATCATTGTTTTTGAAGAAGATGATTTTCGATGGGCAGAACATAATGCCCGACAGGTGTCCCCGGGATGTCATCTGATGCTTCAGCCGGAATGGAGCCGCCGTAATGAAATGATGACACGAGTGATTGATTACGTAAAAGCACATACGCACTGGCGCATTTCCCTTCAAAGCCATAAATACATGGGAATTCCTTGATTAAAGCCAATCAACATGCTGATCCTAAATAAATTCCCAATTCTCTTTCTATCTGTATTGCTTGTCATTTCAACCGAGGCTGAGGGACAAAAAGATCTGACCAGCACGTCCCGGAAAGCGCAAAAAGCATATCGCCAGGCAGAGAAGTACATATACAGCATGGATTATGCTGCTGCCCTGTCCTGTGCTTACCGGGCCATCGAGCTGGATGAACAATTCACCGAAGGATACCTTTTGCTTGGAGACCTGTACGCTGAAACCGGAGAACCGCTCAAGTCCATCCAGTTCTATAAAAAAGCTTCTGAACTTGATCCTGATCATTATCCCAGAGCCAGGTTACTGGCCGGCAGGACCGAGATGAACGAGGGGCTTTATGCAGAGGCAAAGAAGGATCTTCAGTTGTACCTGAGCAGGGAAGGATTATTGCAGGAGGAACTCTTCCAGGTCAAAGTATTATTAGATCGGTGTGATTTTGCGCTGTATAGTATCGATCACCCGGTGCCCTTCTCGCCTGTGAATATGGGATCACAGATCAATTCTACCTTTGATGAATACATCAATGCGGTCACGCTCGACAACGATGAGCTGTACCTAACGGTGGGAACCCGAGCCGATTCGCAGAATGCAGATGAGATCCGCAGGGAGGATTTTTATCTCTCCCGTTCCCGTGAGGGAACCTGGGCCCAGCGCGAACCACTTGGATCACCCATGAATACTCCGGAAAATGAAGGAGCCATGTTCATCTCGCCAGACGGTCGTTATTTGTTGTTTTCTGCCTGCAATAAGACTGACGGATACGGGAGCTGTGATATTTATATCTCTTTCAGGAAGAACGACCACTGGGGTGAGCCGGAAAACATCGGACCCACGATCAACTCTGCTTACTGGGAAACACAGCCCTGCCTCGGGTCTGACGGCCGTACGCTGTTTTTTGTCAGTAACCGGCCGGGTGGGAAAGGCGGCTCAGATATCTGGTTCTCCATCTACCTGCAACAAGAGCGGTGGAGCATTCCCATGAACGCCGGAGATTCGGTGAATACGGAAGAGGATGAGATGTCGCCGTTCATTCACCCCGATAACCAGTCGCTCTACTTTTCTTCGAAAGGACATATCGGAATGGGAGGTTACGATCTGTTCCTGTCCAGGAAGGATGAAGCCGGAAACTGGACCAGACCTGAAAACCTCGGTTATCCCATCAACACCACAGCTGATGAGATCAATCTGGTAGTGGAGGCCTCAGGCACCATCGGCTATATCTCTTCAGATATTCCGGGAGGATTCGGTGGCATCGATATTTACAGCTTTGAACTTCACCCCGGGATCCGGCCAAACCAGGTCACGTATATGAAAGGATTGGTCATGGATGCAGATACCCGTCGGCCGGTGAGGGCAGAATTTGACCTTTCCGATCTTGAAACCGGCGCTACGGTCATCGAGTCGTTCTCGGATCCTGAAACAGGCGCTTTTTTGCTTTCCCTCCCTACCGACAGAGATTATGCCTTGCATGTGACAGCCGAGGGATACGCCTTTCATTCGGAACACATCGCTCTGCGAGGCATACAAACGATCCTGGATCCATTCCTGATCAATATTAGCCTGCTCCCTATCAAGCCTGACCAGGTCGTCGTGATGAACAACATCTTTTTCGAGACGGATCAGTATGTCCTTAAAAATGAGTCAGTTGCTGAATTGACAAAGCTGATTGGCTTTTTAAATGAAAACAAGGGAGTGAGCATTGAAATCCGCGGCCATACAGACCAGACAGGCACCAGGGAATACAACGACCAGCTCTCCCTGCTTCGTGCGCGCTCAGTCTATCAGTACCTTGTCGACCATGGCATTGATTCACGACGGCTGCAGTATCATGGATACGGATTTTCACTCCCTGTGGCTGCAAACGATACGGAAGAAGGACGACGGTTAAACCGCCGGACTGAATTCCGGATCCTTGATAATCATGCTCCCTGATCAACGAAAGGACCTTCCCCATCGCAAATAATATGATATCTTTGTGGGGTAATTCACTCACCGGCCATTTAAACTGTTACGATGAATTTTGCAGATATACCTGATGAGCTCGCCTCCTACGAGAAAGCCCGGATCGTCGTGCTACCGGTCCCTTATGATGAAACAAGCACATGGATCAAAGGGGCGGACAAGGGCCCCGATGCGATCATCACCGCCTCTTGCAACATGGAGCTGTATGATATTGAAACGGACAGCCAGGTTTTTGAAAGGGGGATCTTCCTGGCCCGGCCCATTCGCCACACGGATGATCCCAAAAGAATGGTCAGTGCAGTTTATGAAAAAGTGAAGCACTATATCGACGAGGAGAAATTCCTGGTGATGCTTGGAGGTGAACATTCGGTGACCATAGGTTCGGTCATTGCTTTTGCAGAACGGTTCAATGAGCTGTGTGTCCTGCAGCTGGATGCGCACACCGACCTTCGCCACGAGTACCTTAACAGTATCTACAACCATGCCTGTGTCATGGCCAGGGTGAGGGAGCTCTGTCCAGTTATACAGGTTGGCATCAGGAGCATGGACATCACTGAAACACCGTTGCTGGTTAAGGAGAACCTGTTCCTGGCAGAAAACATCGTCAACAGGACTGACTGGATGGAGCAGGTCGTTTCACGCCTTTCCAAAAATGTCTATATCACCATTGATCTGGACGTTTTTGATCCTTCCATTATGCCTTCCACAGGGACACCCGAACCAGGCGGACTGTTATGGTATCAGGTCATTGACCTGCTGAGGCTTGTAGCCACAAAAAGGCATATTGTGGGATGTGATGTGGTAGAGCTTTGTCCCAACGAGATCAACAAGGCCCCTGATTTCCTGGCCGCCAAACTCATCTATAAACTCTTAAGCTATAAATATTGTCTAAAATCATAATTTACAGATTATCACATGAAGAAAAAAGAATTACTGAAGGAACCCATCGAACATATCAATTTCAAATCGTTTGATTCCACTCCCATCATTGACGCGATGGCGAAAATGTCCTTTTCATCGAGGGATACGGCTAATGCTGCCCATATCTTCAACCGAATGTTGGCAGATGCCACCTGCACCAACTGGCTGACCCTGGCGGGCAGTACCAGCGCAGGGGGATGTATGCAGGTTTATGTGGATATGATCAAATGCAATATGATCGATGCCATTGTGGCCACCGGAGCCTCCATTGTGGACATGGACTTTTTCGAAGCGATCGGATTCCGGCACTATCGGGGCACTCCCTTCATCGACGACCGTCATCTGCGGGAGCAGTACGTCGACCGGATCTATGACACGTTCATTGATGAGGAAGAGCTTCAGGAATGCGACATTACCATCCGGAAGATTGCGGACTCACTGTCTCCCAGGCCACATTCCTCCCGGGAGTTCATCCGCGAGATGGGACGCTGGCTCACGCAACATTCAGTCAAAAAGGATTCCCTGGTCCAGGTGGCGTTCGAACACAACGTCCCGATCTTTTGCCCGGCTTTCAGCGACAGCAGCGCGGGCTTCGGACTGGTCATGCACCAGTGGAACCATCCTGGTGAACATCTTTCGATTGATTCGGTTAAGGATTTCCTGGAATTGACACGGATCAAGTTCCATGCGGAGAATAGCGGGCTACTGATGATTGGCGGTGGTGTGCCCAAGAACTTTGCACAGGACACAGTCGTTTGCGCAGAAGTGCTCGGCAAAGAGGTCCCCATGCATCAATATGCGATACAGATCACGGTTGCAGATGCGCGCGACGGCGCCTGTTCCAGCTCCACACTGAAGGAGGCTTCCTCATGGGGTAAAGTGGACACGGTATACGAACAGATGGTCTACGCTGAAGCTACAACCGTCCTGCCGTTGATTGCCAGCTATGTGTTCCATAAGGGTGAATGGAAAAAACGCCGCAAAAGGGAATGGACAAAGATGCTGGATGAGGTCTGAGGGAAAGGAATTCCTCTGTAAATAACTGTGTCATTTACAGAAAAAGTATATCTTTGCACCCAATTTTCAAAAAATGGATCATTCAATCAATATCACCTTCCCTGACAAGTCGGTAAAGGCATATCCCAGTGGTGTCACTGGTCTTGAGATTGCCAGCGGCATCAGTGAAGGGCTTGCCAGAAATGTTTTGTCGGTGAAGGTCAATGATGAAGTCCGGGACGCCACGCGACCAATCACTGCCGACTCACATATCCGCCTGCTTACATGGAACGACGACGAAGGAAAGGCGACCATGTGGCACTCCTCAGCCCACCTGATGGCAGAAGCCATTGAAAGCCTTTACCCGGGAGTAAAATTCGGCATCGGACCTGATATTGAGAATGGATTTTATTACGACATTGATTTTTGTGATTATACCATCTCGGAGAACGATTTCGGCAGGATCGAGGAGAAGATGCTGGCCCTTGCCAGGGAAAAACAAGCTTTTGTGAGGAAAGACGTCACCAAGGAAGAGGCGATCGAATATTTCACCCGCAAAAAGGACCAGTATAAGCTGGAGCTGATCCGCGACCTTCAGGATGGACAGATCACCTTCTATTCCTCAGGTCATTTTGTGGACCTCTGCCGCGGACCCCATCTTCCTGACACGTCTCCCATCAGGGCTGTCAAGCTGCTCAGCATTGCTGGGGCCTACTGGCGTGGCGACGTGACTCGCAAGCAACTGACACGGATCTACGGGATAACATTCCCAAAACAGAAAGAACTTGACGACTATCTGGTACTGATCGAGGAAGCAAAGAAAAGAGACCATCGCCGCATCGGCCGTGAGATGGAACTGTTTACCTTTTCCGACTCTGTGGGATCCGGATTGCCCTTATGGTTGCCCAGAGGAGCACAGCTCAGGGAACGTCTCGAATTCTTTCTGAAGAAACTTCAGAAAGAAGCCGGGTACGTGCAGGTAATCACCCCACACATTGGAAATGTGAACCTTTACAAGATCTCAGGACACTTTGATAAATACGGCAAGGACTCGTTTCAGCCCATTTCAACTCCGGAAGTAGGAGAGCAGTTCTTCCTCAAACCGATGAATTGCCCGCACCACTGTGAAATTTACCGTGACAAGCCACGGTCCTACAAGGATCTTCCGCTTCGCATGGCGGAGTTCGGTACCGTTTATCGCTACGAACAGCATGGCGAGCTGCATGGTTTGACACGCGTTCGCGGATTCACACAGGATGACGCCCATATTTTCTGCACCCCTGATCAACTGAAGGACGAGTTCATCGGAGTCATTGAGATCGTGATGAAGATCTTCAAAGCGCTTGACTTCAAGGAGTTTATTACGCAGATCTCACTCAGCGACCCCGACAACAGGGAGAAATACATCGGATCGGATGAAAACTGGCATAAGGCCGAGCAGGCCATCCTCGAAGTCGCCCGTGAGAAAGACCTTCCCAATACAACGGTCGTTTACGGCGAGGCCGCCTTCTACGGACCCAAGATGGATTTTATGGTAAAGGATGCTCTGGGGAGAAAATGGCAGCTAGGAACCATCCAGGTCGATTATAACCTGCCCGAGCGGTTCGACCTTGAATATGTCGGCAATGACAACCAGCGTCACCGGCCGATCATGATTCACCGTGCTCCCTTTGGATCCATGGAACGTTTTGTGGCGGTCCTGATCGAACACACCGCTGGTAAATTCCCGATATGGCTAGCCCCTGACCAGGCTATCATACTGCCAATCAGCGAAAAATACCATGATTATTCGAAAAAAGTTTTGAAATTGCTGAATAATTACGAAATTCGCAGCCGCATTGACGAGCGGAACGAAAAGATTGGTAAAAAGATTCGGGATGCGGAACTGACAAAGATCCCCTATATGCTTATCGTGGGAGAGAAAGAAGAGCAGGAGGAAAGGCTGTCAGTACGCAAACAGGGCGCGGGCGACCTGGGCACCTTTACCGTCAGTCAGTTTGCTGACCTGATCAATGAAGAAATTCAGGAACTTTTTGCAGGAACTGAAAAAGGATGACATCCCTTTTTCACAGTATTAATCAATCATAGGAGGAAAACACATAGCTGCACTAGTGAATGATCCCGGGGGGAGATTTGCTCCTTCAAGAAAACCCAAAGAGGATAAGCACCGGATCAATGAACGAATCAATGCGCCTGTTGTACGGGTAGTAGGTGAAAACATTCAGCAGGGAATATACAGTATCAGAGAAGCACTTGATATTGCCTATAACCTCGGGCTGGATCTGGTCGAGATCTCGCCCACCGCTAATCCCCCGGTTTGCAAGGTGATCGATTATAAAAAGTTCCTCTACGAGCTGAAGAAAAAACAAAAAGAGATCAAAGCCAAAACGGCCAAAGTCGTCGTCAAAGAGATCAGACTTGGGCCCAACACGGATGATCACGATTTTAATTTTAAACTTAAACACGCGATCAAATTCCTGCAGGAAGGAGCAAAGGTGAAAGTGGACGTGTTCTTCAGGGGCAGGTCGATCGTGTACAAGGACCAGGGTGAACTGATCTTGCTGCGGTTTGCCAGTGAGCTGGCCGATCACGGGAAAGTGGAAAAATTACCCCTGCTGGAAGGGAAAAGAATGATCATGATCATCGCACCGAAAAAATAAATCAATCAACATAAACAGACCAGAAATGCCAAAGATGAAAACAAAGTCCGGCGCCAAGAAGCGGTTTTCCTTTACAGGTACCGGCAAACTTAAACGCAAGCACGCCTACAAAAGCCATATCCTGACCAAAAAGACCAACAAGAGAAAACGTAACCTGGGTTATGCTACTGTGGTTGAAAAGACAGATGCGGGTACAGTAAAGCAAATGCTTGCCAGTTAACAACATACGTTTCACTTGCTGTCAGCCCCCAAGAGTCCTGTAACATGGAACGCTGAAGCAAAAATCAGATTTCATCATGCCAAGATCAGTTAATGCAGTAGCATCACACCAACGAAAAAAGAAAATTTTCTCCCGCGTCAAAGGCCAGTTTGGACGCAGGAAGAATGTGCTGACCGTAGCGAAGAATGCCCACGACAAAAGCCTGGGATATGCCTATCGTGACCGGCGCCTCAAGAAAAGGAACTTCAGGGGATTATGGATCATCCGCATCAATGCCGGAGCCCGGCAGCACGGATTGTCCTATTCAGCTCTGATGGGACTTCTCAATGAAAAGGATATCCGGCTCAACCGTAAAGTGCTGGCCGACCTGGCCATGAACCACCCGGAAACTTTCAAGGCAGTGGTGGACGCTGCCAGAGCCTAAAAGATCCGGCCTGCCATATCTATGATTTCGATAGTAAAAAACAGTACCGGAATAAAGGGGATCCTCCAGCCTTATATGCACCTTACCGTCGGCAGGATTCGGTAACACTGCCGACCTGTCTGAAAGATCAACTTCCAGAAAGCCTCTTCCGCGGCCATCTGACGGAGGATACACCATGATTTTCATACAATGGTTCTGTCAATTTGAATTTTTCTTTTCCTTTTCTTTCCTGTCAATGATCTCCGTGATCCCCTCGGTCAGGATTCGTTTACCAATGATGGTCTTTTTCCTGTCAAGCAAGTACATGACCGGAGAACTGTGCACGTCATACAGATCGTGAAAATCGGGAGTCAGACTCAGATAACCGTTGACGTTGATCCAGGTGAGGTGGTTCTGTCTGATATATTTCTTCCATTCTGTCATGGACGTATCTATGCAGACGGCATACACTTCCATGTCGTATGCATCCCTGGATGCGTCATAGAACTGTTTCAACCTCGGGGATTCTTTAGTGCAAAAGCTGCAGTCGGAATCCCAGAAATAAACCACCGTGTATTCGCTCTCCACTGAATAGAGTGAAACCGGAATGTCATTGGTGTCAAGGAGGATCATCAACGGTGCAGGCTTCCCTATCAGCAGAGGTTCCAGTACATCCGAACGCCTGATAACGTTTTGTATGACGGCGTCGCTCACAAATCCGGCCTTCCCCGTCTTGAAATAGTTGTTCACAATGTGCACGAAAACAGCGTCATATCCCATGATCGTTGAACGTTCATATTTAACAAGGAAATACCAGAGCAGGTATTCGTACACCTTCTTGCTGGAGCTTACCCTGAACAGTATCAAATCGATCGCCCTGGAGATTGAATCGGGTAGGGGATAGGTCAGATCGTCCATATATCTTTCCATCCTCGGGTGAAACAGGGGAGTATGAAGCAGGCGGTCATCTGTCAGATCGAAATTGTCCCAGTAATGATCCCTGTATTCCCGTAGCAGGCGGTCCCTTTCGGATGATTCGGTCTCCTGTTGGAGATCCTGGCTAATTTCCGGCTCCATCGAAGCCAGCAGAAATGTTCCGAAAAAAGTATCATGGTATTGACGGATCAGCCCCTTCTGGTGTGAAACGACCTCCTCGTCAATGCGTCTGATCTTTTCCCTGATCTCTGTTCGGTGTTCTTCATCCGCCGAATCATTGCGGATAGATGCACTCAGGGAGTCCATTGCTTTGCGTTTCTGGGCCAGATAGGCAACGTAATCAAAAAACAATTGATTCTCTTTCGAACCTCTGACGCTGACGCGATCAATCCAGTGTGCCGTGTCTGTCTCGATCCGGATTCTGCTAGCATCATTGACAAGAAAATCAAGGTATTTGTTTTTCGACTGACCTACAACCAAATACATCCCTTTTTCCAGGTGGGTTTTCCCTTCGAATATAAAGGATCCGTTCCTGACCAAAGCAGTATCAATAAGATACGTTTTGTCGCCCGTGTATTCAACCAGGTAACATACTGTGTCGGTCAGGTCCCTAACGGAGAATGAAAAGTGATAGCCTTCCTGGCTGTAGGCCGGCCGGAAGAAGGAGGCAAACACAAAGGAACATATGATCAATGATCTTCTATTCTTCATTTTTCATCTGTCATTCGTTCCGCACGCAGCCAGGCCATATGCAATGAGATCCCGCCAAAGGCGGAACTAAATCCCAGTGCTCTGTTCTGACAGCAAATTTACAACATTAACCTGATGTGACCGGAATTCATGTAATTTTGGATATTCAGAGGTCACTTCTCCGGTACATGAATCGGAAATCAAGCAAGGTCCTGATAACTACCGGAATGTTTTACGGTTATAATAAGTTATTAAATAGTAAATTTTATGTCAATTAATAAAATAAAAAATATAATAAATAATAATAAGTTTTTTCTTACATTGTTTCTATTTTTTTGTTTAAATAATAACATTTATTCAATTGATAATAATGATGTTATTTTACACGATCGATTAAGAGATATGGAATATTTCACCCGCCTTCTCGAGTTTGCAACAGGTTTACTCGTTATTCTATGTCTGGCACTTAGTATACTGCTTATCATCAGTGCGAGGAAAAATAAGCTGAAAATCCGCCAGATCCGCGGATACGAACAGCATCAGGCTACAGTGCTTCAAAAAGAAGATCACACCAGGGCGACCGGGTTTAATGCATCGGAAACCGGACGGATAGCTTCAGGTAGCAGCAGTGAAACAACAGCAAGGAATGTGAAAAGCCTGGAGAAGGAAATTGAGGACCTACGAATCAAACTGCAGCAGGAGCATGCGCTTCGGGAAAAAATGGAAAATGAGGTTGCAGAATTGCTTTCCCGGATGAGAGGAGCCTGATGGTGCCCAAGACAAGACTCGAACTTGCACGACCTAAACGGTCACTAGACCCTGAATCTAGCGCGTCTACCAATTCCGCCACTTGGGCTCAGGTGCCCAGGACAAGAATCGAACTTGCACGACCTTGCGGTCACTACCCCCTCAAAGTAGCGTGTCTACCAGTTCCACCACCTGGGCAAAATTGAGGTGCAAATATATAAAAAAAAATAATGACTGGGCATGGACGAAATATTTTAGGTTTGAGTTTCCATGACGCCCTCAAAGATATATTTTTGTCAATCAACCGATAGGAGATAAACACATGTTGACAACAAAAGATCATGAACAGATTCTGTCTCGCGGGGCTGATATTCAGGGTGTTGAGAATCAGATTTTGCGTTTCAGGGAAGGTTTTCCCTATATCCGTCTGGCAGCTCCGGCCACCATCGGCAACGGGCTCACCCGGTTGGACGATCAGCAGGTAAGGGACCTTGCTGCATCTTTTGATGAACTGAAGCAGGGCCTTCGGATACTGAAATTCGTGCCTGCATCGGGAGCCGCGACACGGATGTTCAAAGACCTTTTTGAGTACCAGTCCCACCCGACGGTATCCACCACAAAGACGGAGGGGATGGCTCTGAAGCAAAAATATCCGTACGTCGCAGACTTCATCTCGAATCTGCGTTGCTTTGCCTTTGTACAGCAACTGGGTGATGCAATCCAAAAACAGGGCAACGAACTGAAAAGGTTGCTGGAAGATCATGATTACCGTGCAGTCATTCATTATCTGCTAGATCCGGAAGGATTGAATTACGCCACCTTGCCCAAAGGACTGATCTCTTTCCATCGTTACCCGGATGAAGTCCGAACCGCCCTCGAGGAACACCTTGTGGAAGGTGCCGATTACTGCAGGAGTGCCGACGGAAAGGTCTTTCTGCATTTTACCGTTTCCCCTGAGCATCTGGAGGCGTTCAAAAGGCTGGTCAGCAGGGTGAAAGGCATCTATGAGAAACGTTACAATGTAACTTTTCAGGTGGATTTTTCCATTCAGAAAACATCGACAGACACCCTTGCCGTAGATATGAATAATGAACCTTTCAGGAATCCGGATGGTAGCTTGCTTTTCAGGCCGGCAGGCCACGGGGCACTCATTGAAAACCTGAACGACCTCAAGGCAGATATCATCTTCATCAAAAATATTGACAATGTCGTACTAGATAACCTGAAGCCGGTGAATTCACTTTATAAGAAAGCTCTCGGCGGATACCTGCTTATCTTGCGCAGGGAAATTTTTTCCTGTTTAAGGAAGCTGAACGATTCCAGCCTGACGGATTCGGAATTGGATGGTATAGAGCGATTTACGAGAGACCGATTATATGTTGACACGAAATCACAGGAGAGACCGGACCGTGAAGGCAGAAAGCTGAGATTGATCAGGGCTCTTGACCGTCCGATACGGATTTGCGGAATGGTAAAGAATGTGGGCGAGCCCGGAGGTGGTCCTTTCTGGGTGAAGGACAACCAGGGGAAGTTAAGCCTGCAGGTTGTCGAGTCCTCGCAGGTGAACATGGCCGATGAGGAGCAAAAAACGCACTTTCAGAAAGCGACGCACTTCAATCCGGTCGACCTCGTATGTCATGTCAGAGATCACCGGGGGAATCCATTTGATCTGACACAGTTTGTCGATCCTGCTACGGGATTCATTTCCAGGAAATCCAGGGATGGCAGGGAACTAAAGGCCATGGAGCTGCCCGGGCTCTGGAACGGAACCATGGCCGACTGGATCACGGTGTTTGTGGAGGTACCGCTGATCACGTTCAATCCGGTGAAAACAGTGAATGACCTTCTCAGAAAAGAACATCAGGTGAGCCCTTGCCATTAGGAGAAATTTTCAGTCTCACGGACGGAAACTGCGGGAATAGGGAGCCAGCGTATATCCGGCGTAGTCATTTTTGAGGTACTTGAAATAGCCGGTAATGGCTATCATAGCTGCATTGTCGGTCGTGTATTCAAATTTCGGGATGAAGACCTTCCAGCCACGATCCTGCTGTTGGTCCATGACAGCTTTCCTTAGGGAGGAATTGGCCGATACCCCTCCGGCAATGGCGATGGTTCGGATCTTTGTTTTTTCAGCCGCTAGGATCAGCTTATCCATCAGGATGCCGACGATATTGTGCTGGATGGATGCGCACAGATCCGCCAGGTTTTGTTCGATGAAGGCCGGATTCTTCTTTAACAGGTCGCGGATGAAGTATAAAAAGGAGGTCTTCAGTCCGCTGAAGCTGAAATCCAGTCCGCTTATCCGTGGTTTTGGAAATCTGAAGGCCATTGGATTCCCGGCGCTGGCATGCCTATCGATGTATGGTCCGCCTGGGTAGGGCAATCCCAGAATTTTTGCCGCCTTGTCGAAGGCTTCACCTGCGGCATCATCAATCGTACGTCCTATGATCTCCATGTCAAAATGATCCCGGATAAGGGTGATTTGCGTATGCCCTCCCGAAACAGTGAGGCAAAGGAATGGAAAGGACGGAACTTCTGATGGTGAGTCCGGCTCCTGAAGAAAATGGGCCAGAACATGCGCTTCCAGGTGATCCACCTCGATCAGGGGGATACTCAGACCAAATGACATAGCTTTGGCAAAGGAGGTGCCCACCAGCAGCGATCCCAACAACCCGGGACCCCGTGTGAAAGATACGGCATGGATTTGATTTTTCTTTATATTTGCTTTATCCAAAGCAGACTGGATCACGGGAATGATATTCTGCTGATGTGAACGGGAAGCCAACTCCGGAACAACACCACCATACTGCTTGTGAACGTCCTGACTGGCAATAATATTGGACAACTGCTCGTTGTTACGGATCACTGCAGCCGATGTATCATCGCAGGATGATTCGATCCCGAGAATAAAGATATCGTTTCCTGGCATAGAAATAAAATTGGATAACAAAGGTATTAAAAATAGGATATTCAGGATCATCCTGGCCCTGGTACTGGCGGTTCTTCTCATCCCGGTCATTCTTTCGGGACTGCTTCAGATTGAGCCTATTCAGACATATGTGGCTAAAAAAGTGGCCTCATCCCTGTCCGTGAAAACGGGCTCTGTGATATCCATTGAAAAGTTAAGCGTTATCAATTTCAACGACATCATCCTGGAAAACCTGGTCGTTCGTGACCACCGTGACAGCCTGTTGCTCCATGCCGGAGTGCTGACGGCCGACATAGGCCGTATCCGCTTCAGGGAACGTTCGTTGACGATAAAGAGCCTTCTGGCAGGTGACCTGGATTTCCGGCTGAAGAAATATGAATCGGACTCACTTCTGAATCTAACACGGTTCTTATCCGCGTTTTCATCCGATGATACCACAGCACGAAAGCCGGGGAAACCATGGACGATCTCCTGCAATGCCCTGGAAGTGAGAAACGGCCATTTCAGCCTCAAGGACTGTAACAAGGTCACCTCCCCTCAGCCCTGGGTGAATTTCTCTGACCTGGATCTGGAAAGGCTGAATTTTTACGTAAATCAAATTCGTATTGAGGGAGACACTGTTTCCGGTCTGATCAACAGGCTGAAGTTCTTTGATAAATCCGGCCTGGATCTGAAGGCTCTGAACACGCATTTCAAGATCGGTCCGGGTTTCATTCAGACTCAACGTGCACGGATGGAAACGAATGACTCGAAGCTGGATTTCGACCTTACGTTTGAATCTGAGAATTTTGGTGCTTTCTCGGATTTTCTGCATAACGTCACGATTCATTCCGACATCCGTCCTTCGTCGCTTGCAGCCAGAGACCTGGCCTACTTCGTCCCTTCCTTGATCAAGCTATCCCACAAAATAGACCTGAGCGGGGAGGTCGGGGGGACCGTCTCCAATTTAAAGATAAGGAACCTGTTCCTTTTTTACGGAACCATGACCAATCTATACGGGGATATTTCAATGAACGGGCTACCGGATGTGAAGGAAACGTATATCCATATGAAAATACGGGATTTCAACACCTGTATGTCCGACATTCAGCGGCTGCTGGAAGAAGGCGTTTCCCTCGCTTCCAGGCTGCCTGAAAACCTCTTTCCCCTGGGTAAGATCCATGTTGCAGGCCGCTTCACGGGTTTTGTCAACGATTTTGTGTCGTTCGCCGATTTTCGGACTGACCTGGGAACGATCTCCACAGATCTCGCCCTTCAGGCTACTCCTTCGCGTAAGGATATACAGTATAAAGGCAAACTTGTTGCCAGCCAGTTCGATGTGGGCACGATCAGTAAAATGCCGGATAAACTGGGACTGATCTCGATGAGGGCGGAGATCACCGGGAGCGGTACAACCAAGAAATCTGCACACATTCAAATGGATGGTACCATTGATTCCGTGGACTTCAATTCCCACCGTTACAGGGACATTTACCTCAACGGTGTATTCAAGGATCAACAATTCAACGGAATCGCCAACATTAAGGACCCCATTCTTCATCTTACCTTTCAAGGATTGATCGATCTGAAGGGCAAGATCCCGCAATTCGATTTCGCTGCCGAGGTCAGCAACGCACGGCTGCATGATATCGGACTGATTGACTCTACGGGCATTTTGTCCACACGGATGACCATGCAGCTTGGCGGTACCAACATTGACAGCACCTTCGGACAGATACAACTCGACAGTACCGTTTATGTGACCAGCCATGGCCGTTTCACCATGGATTATTTCACTCTTAAAGCATTTCAGGAGGGACCATCCGTCAAATCGATTGAACTGGAGTCTGATTATATTGATGCCTCCCTGAAAGGGAATTTCCTGCTTGGACAACTGAACCATGCTTTCGGACAGATCGTTGATCCGCATATTTCGGCCTTTGTAAAAGATACCGTGCTGCCTTCTGAACCATTGAAGGATCAGGACTTTAGTTTCAATATTAACCTTAAGAATACTCGACCTGTCACAGACCTGCTACTCCCGGACCTCTCCGTGGCATCCGGTACGGTCATTTCAGGAGCTTTTAACCTGCAACGATCGGATATACAATTGAATATAAAATCCGGTAACCTTTCTTACAAAGGCTTGAACCTCTTTAATTTCATGGCTGAAGGGAGGACCTCCCCGGAAAATCTTCAATGGGATATGCAGGCAAGCATGTTCAGTTTGGAAGATCCCTCTCCAGGGGAACCACCATCCTCCTTGCTTGAAAATCTGCACGTATCCCTGGATGTCGTACGGGATGCACTTACCCTGGGAATCATCTGGGATGACAGGGTGGATCCGGATGTCAACAAGGGAAGTCTTACAACGCTGCTTGATCTGGGTGGTCTGCCCCGGCTCGAAGGCCAGATCACCAGCGGATCGTTTATGGTGAACGGGTCTCCATGGAATATTGCTTCGGATAACCGTTTTATGATTGATTCCTCTTATGTTCAGCTAGATCGTCTGGATATCTCTGGCGATCAGCAGCAACTGATCATCAGCGGGGCTGTTTCACCCAACCCGGAGGAAGTCATGAAGGTGACCTTCAATCCCTTTGACCTGGCCAACCTGCAGCCTGTGCTTCGGAAATCCGGATTCAAATTTGAAGGCCTTGTATTTGGTAACGCAGCCATCGCCAATGTCTTTAATAACCCTACTCTGATCGCAGACCTGACGGTGAAGGATTTTACGCTGAATGACGAATTACTTGGCGATCTTCAGGTTAAGACCGACTGGGACAATACCAACAATAAAATCAATACCTTTGGGAAGATCACCTACGCAGGTAACAATACTACGGTTAAGGTCGTCACCCTGAAAGGTTTCTATGCGCCCAACTCCAGCACGGAGAACTTCGATTTCAGTATCGCCATGGAGAACCTCAAGGTTAAACCCATCGGCCAGTTTCTGAAGGGAATTTTCAGTGAATTTGGCGGGTATGCCACAGGCAATCTCTACCTCAAGGGCAAAAAAGAGCATCCTTTGTTCACCGGACAGATCAATGTACGGCGCGGACAACTTCGGGTCGGTTATCTCAACACAAAGTACACTTTCTCGGATAATATCTATTTTGAACCGGATCAGATAACTTTCCGGATGATGGCTTTCAACGACACCCTGGGGAACACTGGCACCATTGACGGCAGGATCACCCATCGTTTTTTCAAGGATTTTGCACTCGATCTGGGGATCCAGACATCCGGACTGATCGGTATCAATACAACGGTCGTGCAAAGCCCATACTTTTACGGCACCGGTGTCGCTACAGGAAAAGTTACCATCAGAGGTCCGGCTGATAACCTTGTGTTTGATATCGTTGCAACCACTGAACAGGGAACGGCCATGTACCTGCCCATCACCTATACGGCTGACGTTTCAGATCACCCCTATATCGTTTTTGTCAACCAGGAGGATACTGCCGAAGCTCCCGTAACTCACCCGCACCTCCAATCCGGTGGAATGAACCTGAACATGTCCGTGCAGGTTACAGATGATGCCACTATGCAGATTTTTCTCCCCACCGAGATGGGAAACATTAAAGTGAGGGGAAACGGCCTTATTCGGATGAACATGGTCCCTTCCGGTGAAATAGGACTCAGCGGCACCTATGCCATGGAGAGCGGCACCTTTTATTTTACTCTTAAGAATCTGATCAGCAGGACCTTCCATATTTTGTCAGGCAGTACGATCTCTTGGAGCGGAGATCTTTATGATGCGGATATCAACCTGAAAGCGGTTTACCAGGTCAAACCTTCCCTCAGCACACTGCCCGTTACCTCACTGACCGACTCCTCATTTTACAATCAACGGATACCGGTCGATTGCGTGATTGGACTTACGGGCGACCTGTTCAACCCAATCATCCGTTTTGGTCTGGAAATGCCGGACGTACGTGATGAATCCATCCGAACCCTGGTCTATAACTCGATCGACACAACCAACGAGGCCCAGCTGAATCAGCAAATGCTGTCGTTGCTGGTACTCAACAGTTTCAGCCTGAACACAGGAAACAGCATCGCCGGCAGCATGGGGATCAGCTCCTACGACTTGCTGGCAAATCAGCTGAACAGCTGGTTATCACAGATCAGCGATGATTTTGACATTGGTTTGAATTACGAGAAGGGTAACGCCATAACACCGGAACAAATGGAGGTGGCACTGTCAACGCAGCTTTTCAATGACCGGGTAAGCGTGAGCGGTAACTTTGGAGTGGGTAATTACACTCATTCTGAAAAAACAAGTAATCTTGTCGGGGACGTCCTTGTGGAAGCCAAGATTACAAAAGATGGAAGGCTTAAGCTGAGAGCTTACAACAAAACCAATACATATGATCTTTTCAACGACAATGCTCCATACACCCAGGGAGTTGGTCTGTCCTACCGAAGTGAGTTTAATAAATTTAAGGAGCTTTTCCAGAGTAAACGCAAAAAAAGGACCGCCAATGAAAACAGTAAACTGTACTGAGAGAATATCCTCTGTTCTGCTTTTGGTCTTTTCGCTGACAATCGTGCAGTGTGTGTGCGCTCAGATCACCATTACCCGGGAGGATATGCCTGATGTGGGCGACACCATCCGGTTAAGCTCAACAATCACAACCGGTGGGATTGATTACTCCCTAACGGGCGAAAACTTGCTCTGGGACTTTTCATCGCTGGTGCCGGTCACTCAACAGGTCGATACCTTTGTGAGCGTTTCATCCACTCCGTTCATATACAGGCTGGTGTTTACATCATCTATTGCCACCATTGCCAGACCTGAACCTGATGTGGACTTCATTCCCGATTATTCTGTGACGGATGTATTTACCTATTTCAAAGAGTCAGAGGACGGATTTCAGGAAGCGGGAGTAGCCTTAACACTCTCCGGTCTTCCCTTGCCTGTCAAATATGATGAGCCTGATGTACTCTACCGGTTTCCAATGAGTTATGGCAATGTGGATTCATGCCAGTCAAGCGTGGAACGTGAATTTCCAGACCTATTTTATTTCAGCATGGATAGAAAAAGGAAGAATACGGTTGATGGCTGGGGAACGCTGGTGACCCCCTTCGGTTCGTTTAATGTGCTCCGGGTGCGGTCTGAGGTGAATGAAACCGACAGTCTGTATGTCGACAGTCTGAATACGGGATACCGAATCCCCAGGAATTATATCCAGTATAAATGGCTGGGCAATGGCCATAGTGTGCCACTGCTTCAGATTGACGAGGAAGGTTTGCAGCTGACCGTATCCTATATCGATTCGATAAGGATCATCACTTCAATGCCGGAACAGCATACCCTGCCGGGACAGGTGAGGATCTATCCCAATCCGGCTACGACAGCGATTACCATCGAATGGGAAAATCCCGGCTCAGGAGCAGTATCGGTGGCGATCCTCACACTGGATGGCAGGGAAATCTGGCGGACGGAACGAATGTTTTCAAACCCTTGTATGATCAGGGAGACGCTACCATTGGAAGATTTGAACATCATCGCAGGTATCTACGTGCTTAGTGTGTCCGTTAACGGAGCTCCTGTAGTCATAGAAAAATTTGTTTATTATCACCCATGAGTTTTGAAGTTTTCAGTTCATCGGCTGGCTCGGGCAAGACCTTTACACTGGTAAAGGAGTACCTGAAGATCGTCCTGCAAGATCCTGCTCACTTCCGGAATGTTCTGGCCATCACCTTCACGAATAAGGCGGCCAACGAGATGAAATCCAGGATCATCAGCAGCCTGACGTTGCTTGCCTCAACGGATGGAAGTAATGATGAGGAGGACAGGGCAAGGCTGGTTTCCATTCTTTGCAAAGAAATGACGCTGTCGCCGGAACAAGTAATGACACTGTCGCAGAAGGCCCTGGCTCTCATTCTGCATCATTATTCAGACTTTGCCGTGACGACGATCGACAGTTTTGTCTATCGGATACTCAGGACCTTTGCCTACGATATGCAGTTGCCGGTCGATTTTGATGTGGAGATGGACACCGACCGGCTCATCACTAAGGCTGTGGATCTGCTTATCAGTAAAGCCGGGATTGACGACCGGATCACCCGCCTTCTGGTTGGTTTTACCGAATATAAAGCCTCGGAGGAGTACCACTGGCAAATTGAGGAGGATTTGAGGAATTTTGCAGAGAATCTGATTGCAGAAGATGGTTATGACAAATTGCACCATTTGAGGAACCTGTCCCTCGACGATTTTTATTCCCTTCGGAACAAGTTGTACCAGATGGTCAGACAGTTCGAGGAGACGCTTTCTGAAAAAGCCCGGTCGATTATTGCCCTGATCGAGACCGAAGCCATCCCTCCTTCGGCTTTCTATCAACACGACAGGGGTTTTTACGGATTTGTCAACCGGATTGCCCAGCGTGATTTTAGTAAACTGGTTCCTGGTGCGTATGTGATCGAAACGTTAGAAAAAGGGAAATGGTTCTCCTCCACGGCCTCAATAACAGACCGAGAAGCAATTCAGTCCATCCGTTCCGAACTAACGCACCGTTTCAGGGACATGGTCTTTTTTATAGACGGGCATAAACAACATTACGCTCTTTACCGGCTCTTGTTCCAGCATATTTATCCACTCGCCCTGTTACATGAGGTTGAGAAGGTAATTTCAGAAATGAGGCAGCAGACAGGTGCCATACATATTTCGGAATTCAACAAGCGAATCGCAGCTATCGTGTTAAACGAACCTGTTCCCTTTATTTACGAAAGGCTGGGGGAGAGGTTCAGGCATTACCTGGTCGACGAGTTCCAGGACACTTCCATCCTGCAATGGCAGAACCTGCTCCCGCTTATCGAGAATTCGCTTGCCTCGGGGCATTTCAATATGGTTGTGGGGGATCCCAAACAATCCATTTACCGGTGGAGGAACGGTGAGGTGGAACAGTTCGTCCGTTTGCCCAGGATCTACCGGCGCCGGGACTCTGTCACTGACCTGGAGCGGGAGAAAGCCCTGGAACGCCATTTCCACAGGAATTCACTCATAACCAATTACCGGTCAGGAGATGACATTGTTCAGTTCAATAATTCCTTTTTCCGGTTCCTCAGGAACTTGCTTCCCGGAAATATGGTCCAAATCTATGATGATGTTGAGCAGCAACCTGTTCCCAGCAACCGGGGCGGATTCGTTCATGTCGAGTTTTTCGGGGAACAGGCTCCTGATGAGGATTTCGGACAATATAACCTGCGTCGCGTCGGAGAGATCATGGATGAGCTGGTCATGGACGGTTTTTCGCTGGAACAGGTTGCTATCCTGTGCAGGAGCAATGCTGACGCCAGCAAGCTGGCCAGGTATCTTCTCGAGAACGGTAAGCAGGTGATATCATCAGAGTCCCTGCTGCTTAAGAACTCACCGGAGATCGTGTTCCTCACCTCACTCATGTCGTTCCTCAATGAACCTGATCCCGTGCTTGAACTTGCAGTCGTACGTTACCTCTGTCACACCGGAAAGCTAAGGGCAGAAGAATGGGATTCCAGCCTGGTCAGAAATGCGAAGGTGAAAGAATATAATCCCCTGGATTTTTACAGCACCCTGCAGGAGAACCGGATTGGTTGTGATCCCGGTTCATTGATACGACTTCCCATCTATGAATTGGTTGAGCATCTCATCCGAATTTTTTCATTGTATGATATGGAGAGCCCTTTTATCCAGTTCTTTCTGGATGCAGTCCTGGATTTTTCCTGTAAAACAGGCAATGATCTGAAAGAATTCCTTTCCTGGTGGGAGGAAAAGAAGGAAACCCTTTCGATCATTGCGCCGCAGGGTTCAAACGGAGCCCAGATCATGACCATACACAAGGCAAAGGGACTTCAGTTCCCTGTGGTTATCTATCCTTTTGCTGATGAGTCGCTCAGGATGACGAAACGGTTTGCCTGGCTGGACATCGATGATCCCGAGATCCCTGAACTGAAGGCGGCCGTGCTTAAAATTTCGCAGAAGCTGACCGATGCGGGCCAGCTATCCTTCTATGAAGAAGAGAAAAACAAGTCGTTCCTCGACATGGTCAACCTTCTTTACGTCGTGCTGACACGCGCCTCGAAGAGGCTTTATGTCATTACCCGCAAACCTGGCAAAAAAGAGGATCAGACTGCTTCGATACCTGCTTTTTTTTACCAGTACCTGTTGACCGGTGATCTTATCGATGCTGATCAGGTGGTTTATACGACAGGGGAAAAGGCTCCCGGAGAGAAAGTGCTGAAGCCTTTGCAGACAGCGGAAGGGCAGGTCGTCACAGGGCACTTGCCTTTCTCAGGTGATTGGCGGCAGATGGCCCGCCTCAGACTCAGCGCACCCGGACAATGGGACATGGAACACGCGGATGTGAACAAGGAATGGGGCAACCTGGTCCACCTGGCGCTTTCAAGGATCATCACCCCCAGCGATGTGCCTCAGGTGATCACGGATCTTTTCACCTCAGGGATGATCACGCCAACGCAAAAAGATGATCTGGAACAGGTGCTAAAGGAGCTGATCACACACCCCGGGATCAGGTCGTTCTTTTCAGAGGAATCGACCGTCAAGACTGAATCCGAGATACTGACTCCTTCCGGACAATCCTATCGGCCTGACAGGATGGTGTTAATGGGTAATACAGCAATCGTTATCGATTATAAAACCGGATCCCCTTCTCCGGAACATCAGCACCAGTTGCAATCCTATGGCCGTTTGCTGCAGGAGATTGGTTATCAGGATGTTGAGCAATATCTGATCTACCTTGACGGGGGAGTGAACCTGGTGCAGGTGAATTAACTTACCTTTAGCAGATATTTTCAGGATGGTCAGGAATATAGATATACGAGAATTTGCCGACCTATGGAGAAATTACCCTGTGGTTGATGTCAGGTCGCCGAATGAATATCGGAAAGGTCACATCCCTGGTGCTTACAACCTTCCTCTTTTTTCTGACGAGGAACGGGCACAGGCTGGGACACGCTACACCAGGTCAGGCAGGTTGGCTTCGGTCCAACTGGGCCTTGACCTTGCGGGGCCCAGGCTGTCATCCTGCGTAAAAGCTGCCGCAGATCTTTCAAAGCAGGGCCCTTTGCTGATGCATTGCTGGCGGGGCGGGATGAGAAGCTCAAGCATGGCATGGCTCCTGGATCTGGCAGGAATGGATGTAGATGTCCTCAAGGGTGGATACAAAGCCTACCGGAGTCATATCCGCAACGAATTCAGCACCCCTGTCCCCCTGATTGTGCTGGCGGGAAAGACCGGCTGCGGAAAAACAGAGATCCTGCAGGCTGTCCGCCGGCTTGGTCAGCAGGTGATCGACCTTGAACAAATTGCCGGTCACAAAGGCTCCGTTTTCGGAGGACTGGGGATGCAACCCCAGCCCACCAATGAGCAGTTCGAAAATGACCTGTTTGAGGTATGGCAGCAGATCGATCCCGACAGGCCGGTATGGATAGAGGATGAAAGCCTTTCTGTCGGGACGGTCAGCATACCCCGGCCGCTTTTTAACCAAATGATGGCCAGTCCTGTGATTGAGATCGACCTGGATTTCGGAATGCGTGTGGCTCGCCTGATCAGGGAATACGCTTCGTTTTCTGCTGATGACCTTGTGTCATGTATCATTCGGATCGAAAGAAAACTGGGGGGAGATATCGCCAGGAAAGCATCCGAGGCTGTCAGAAAGGGTGAATTTGACCTGGCATCGTCCATTCTGTTAACGTATTATGACAAGGCATATGATCAGAGCCTTCTCAGCAGAGCTGGAAAAGTTATGCGGACACATGTCCATCTAACGGAGGACGATCCGGAGAAAAATGCACATATCTTGTTGAATAATAGTTTTTTACATGTTATCGCAAAAACATATGGAATTTCCTATCTATCTTGACTATAATGCAACAACGCCCATCGACAGGGAAGTAGCTGCGGCCATGCGGCCTTTTCTGCATGAAAAATTCGGCAACCCTTCCAGCATGCACCGTTTTGGGATCGAAGCGCGGAGGGCAGTGGAGACAGCAAGGATTCAGGTGGCCTCACTGCTTGACTGCAGACCTGAGGAGGTTATCTTTACAAGCGGTGGTACAGAGTCGAACAATATGGCCATAAAGGGCATTGCCAGCGCTTATCAGAACAGGGGGAAACATATTATCACCAGTGCCGTTGAGCATCCGGCTGTACTTGAGGTGTGCCGTTATCTTTCCCGTATTGGATTCAGCATTACGTACCTTCCGGTGGATGGCTACGGCATGGTTGATCCTGACGATCTGAAACGGTCCGTTACTCCACAAACCATTCTTGTAACGATCATGCATGCCAATAATGAGGTCGGCACCATTCAGCCTGTCCGGGAACTGGCGTCTGTATGCAGGTCGTTTGGAATTGTTTTCCATACGGATGCCGCACAATCTGCAGGGAAAATACCTGTTGTGGTCAACGACCTTGGCGTCGACCTGCTGAGCCTTGCCGGGCACAAGTTTTACGCGCCCAAGGGGATCGGGGCGCTCTATATCCGTTCGGGAATCATTTGTGATAAACTGATCCACGGGGCGGATCATGAACAGGACCGCAGGGCTGGTACGGAGAACCTGCTGGAGATCGTGGGCCTGGGAAAGGCCTGCGAGGTTGCCAGGCGCGACCTGGAAATGGTTTCCGGTCACCTGGGGCGAATGCGCGACCGACTGTACAGCGGATTGCTCGAAAGTGTTACTGGTCTGCGGCGCAACGGACATCCTGAACACTGCCTGCCCAACACGCTCAGTGTGGGCTTCCGGGGGATTGATATCAACACGTTGCTGAGTGATCTCCCGCAGGTTGCTGCATCCGCCGGAGCAGCATGTCACGTGGGTGACCAGACCATCTCGTCCGTGCTGCAGGCCATGCACGTGCCGGAAGAATATGCACTGGGAACCATGAGACTGTCGGTGGGCAAACTGACTACGGAAGAAGAGATCGACGCAGCTGTCGGTGCCATTGCCGATAAAACAAGGAGCCTGACCTATTCACAGGCTCATGCAGATGTTGAGTACTCAACGGATGAACCTATCAAGCTGACCAGGTTTACGCACGGGCTGGGATGTGCATGCAAGTTACGGCCGCAGGAACTGGAAAAAGTGCTTCAGGCCATCCCGGTCCCGGTTGATAAGAATGTTCTGGTGGACATTCAGACCAATGATGATGCGGCAGTGTACAAGATAAACGACGATGTTGCCATTGTCCAGACTGTCGACTTTTTTACCCCTGTCGTTGACGATCCCTACAGCTTCGGCTCCATTGCCGCTGCCAATGCGCTGAGTGATGTGTATGCCATGGGAGCTGAACCGCGGTTTGCGCTCAACATTGTCGGATTTCCAGGTAAACGGCTTCCGCTCGAGGTTCTCGGCCAGATCCTCAGGGGAGCCCAGGATAAAGCCCTGGAAGCAGGTGTGAGTATCCTTGGCGGTCATTCCGTGGAAGATACGGAACCGAAATTTGGCATGGCGGTGACGGGTTTTGTCCACCCTGACCGGATACTCACCAATGCCCGTGCCCGCACCGGCGACCGACTGATCCTGACGAAACCTGTCGGCACGGGCATCCTAGCTACTGCACTCAAGCGGGAAATGGCACCGGAAGAAGTCGCACAAAAGATCATCGCCCTGATGAGTGAATTGAACCTGAAAGCCTTCCGGGTGATGATCAGGTATCCTGTGAATGCCTGTACTGATGTCACCGGGTTTGGGCTTTTGGGACATCTTAAGGAGATGACGGAAGGCAGCGGGCATGATGCAGAGGTGACGGCTTCTGCAGTGCCGGTCGTGGAGGA
>JAQUQD010000034.1 GCA_028716265.1 Bacteroidales bacterium
TAACATACCAACAAAATTTTGCTTAATTCGTGATTTGGTCTTAGAATTCACAGAGGAGTACGGAGAACACAGAGGACTGATAACGAGTCATTTTAAACTCCGTGACCTCTGTGAATCCTCCGTGCACTGCGTGGTTTAATAAAAAACATTCATTTGCCCCTCCCCTGTCCCTCCCCTGCAGGAGGTGTGGGGTACATTAAATATATAACTAACTTGCACTGCTCAAAAAACCTGTCCAGATGAAAAGATTGACACCTTTGATCCTTGGTTTATTCCTTTGTTTTTCTCTTTTGGGGATGTTTTCCTGCCGGCAACCAGACACTCCACCGTCTGATCCGGAAGACCGCATGGCATGGTGGAGGCATGACCGTTTTGGAATGTTCATCCACTGGGGATTGTATGCCATTCCGGCTGGCGAGTGGAAGGATGCGACGCATTATGGCGAGTGGATCAGGCATTCCGCACAGATCCCCATCGGTGAGTACGATCAGTTCAGGGATCAGTTCAATCCCGGTGAGTTCAACGCAAGGGAGTGGGTGAAGATGGCAAAAGAGGCGGGAATGAAGTACATCGTGATCACCTCCAAGCATCACGATGGATTTTGCCTCTGGGATTCAGAGTTCACGGATTTCGATATCATGTCGACTCCTTTCCGCAGGGATGTTCTGTCAGAGCTCCGAAAGGCGTGCGACCGCGAAGGCATCCGGCTCTGCTTTTACCATTCCATCATGGACTGGCACCACCCCGATTACCTGCCGCGTCGTGACTGGGAAAAAGACAGGCCAGCGGAGGGGGCTGATTTCGAACGTTATGTCAAGTATCTGAAAGGTCAGCTCAGGGAATTGATAACAACGTACGGTCCGCTCGGGATCCTCTGGTTCGATGGCGAGTGGGAAAGCACCTGGAATCATCAGAGAGGAAAGGATCTGTATGAATACGTAAGGGGCTTGCAGCCGGATATCATAATCAATAACCGGGTGGATGTCGGGCGTGATGGAAGCATGGCAGGTTTCAGCAAAGATGTGGAATTTGCAGGCGACTACGGTACTCCCGAGCAAGAGGTTCCGGCCACGGGCTTTCCCGGCGTGGACTGGGAGACCTGCATGACGATGAACGATCACTGGGGATATAATAAAAACGATCACAACTGGAAATCGTCCTCCGACCTGATCCGGATGCTGGCGGATATCGCCTCCAAAGGCGGGAACCTCCTGCTGAATGTCGGGCCCACTGCCCAGGGAACCTTTCCTGAGGCCAGCATCGAACGTCTTAAAACCATCGGCCGATGGATGTCCGTCAACGGTGAGGCGATCTACGGCACGCATGCCAGTCCCTTTCCATTCCTTCCGTGGGGGCGCTGTACAGTGAAACCCACCGCCACGGGGACGCGTCTGTACCTGAACGTGTTCAACTGGCCGCAGGATGGAAAGCTGAGGGTGCCGGGGCTGTACAATCCGACCCAAAAAGCATAGCTGCTGGGTAACCGGGAACAACACAGCCTGGACATCCAACGGTCGGAAGATACCGTTATCATCGGGGTGCCGGTTCGATGTCCCGATACGGTCAACACCGTCGTGGTACTGGAGATCGAGGGCAAGCCGGATGTCAGTGTCCCGCCTGACATCCTTGCCGACAGCGAAATATTTGTGGACACGCTTTTTGTAACCATCAAGACAGACCGTGAACGGGTAGAGGTACGGTATTCACTCAACGGAAGCCCTCCCACCCTGTCGTCGCCCATTGCTGTGCATCCTGTCGCTCTTTCACAGACGACCATGGTCATGGCCAGGTGCTTCCGGGAAGGTAAACCGGTAAGCCCCGTTGCATCCAGGAACTTTTCAAAGGTTGAACCGGCAGCACCCGCGAAAAAGACTGCTGATGGAGAAGGAATTGAGGCTTGGTACTATGAAGGCGACTGGAATGCGATCCCTGATTTTGAAAGGATGAAGCCCCTGAGGAAGGAGACAGTAAAGGCAATCGTGGATCTGGAGGGGAACCAGATGGAAAACTACGGCATGTTGTTCGACGGATTGATCCGCATTCCCCGGACAGGGGTGTATACGTTCTGGATCAGCTCCGATGACGGGAGTCAGCTGCTGGTCAACGGGCGGATCATCGCCGACAACGACAGCCTTCACGGTATGCTTGAAAAGAAAGGCCAGTGCGCCCTCAGCGAAGGATTGCACACCATCGGGGTGCGTTTCTTCGAGAAAACCGGGTCCGATGAGCTTAAAGTCTTTATAGAAGGTTCAGGACTAGCCAGGCAGGAAATACCGGGGACTATGCTTTTTCACTGAAAAATCCCTTTACCGGCGCCAGCCCTCCACAGCCATGTACCACGGCTCTTTGAACGCTGCCGACCGATCGAGTCTGTAGTCATTTTCCGTGAAGGGATTCACGACTTTTTCAAAATTGAACGTGATCGACAGAACATTCCCCTCCTGTCCGTAAATCCATTGTTCGGCATCCGCATTGCGATAGACCACCGTGGGTTTTCCGAAAATGACGTAGATCATCCCCCTATCTGTCTTCCAACCCTCCATCCATGAGGTAAATAACCGGTTGGCTTCTTCCACGCCCGTATAATATTTCCTGATCATCTGGATGGCGCGGTCTGGATTTCCTCCGCTTTTCAACCAGAAATCCTCCACCGCCTCCTTTCGGTTGGGATGCGACTGGATCCTTTCATACTCCTTTTTGGTGGTCAGGTAACGAAGGGGATAGGACATCTGTTCCGGACTGTCGACAAGCGGATATCCGTCATAGAAACGGAAGACTGTAAATCCCTCCTGGGGAATGGTATCAGCCTGAAAAAAATACAATCCCTCATCAGGAAGCACAAGCATACCCGTTTCACCATCGATCAGGCTGATCCTGAACAGGCTATCGGTACGAAGATCCAGGGAAACCTGGTCCCCTTCAAGGAACGGCGGATCGGCAACAGGAGAATCCATTGTGTAATGCCTGACGTATAAATCAGGCTGTTCCGGCTTATTGTACATCAGTCTGAATTCCTGATCAGGTGCCAGGTAAGGCTGGAACAGCAGGTTCCCGATGCCGTCCGACAGCAGGAAATTCTGCTGGGAAAAGACCGACAGTTTTTTAATCTCGTGGTGGATCGTATAGGAAGAGCTTCGGTTAAAGTCACTTAGCGTCAGGTTCACCAAAAACACACCGGGGAAGACCGTTTTCAGGGGTATGGAAGAAATGAAGGGGAGTTCTTTGTCCGGGAGCACCATACCGGCATAGATCCGTTGTCCGCTGTCGATCAGCATCCTGTTATCGTAGGCATTAAACAGCTCGTACCGGATGCTGAAGTTCGCCTGATATTCATCACTCCCGGGCTCTTTTTCGAAAAGCAGATCAGCATACCGAAAGCGAAAAAACAGCTCGGTTATGTCAGGATCGATATGATACGGGATGCATTCCAGCTGATACTCTTTTTCCTCCGGGTCGTACAGGTAAGCCAGGTTTGAATAGACCATCACGTTAAGGGGAGCGCACTGTGCAAAGAAAAGTGACAGCGATAAAAGCACCGCCCTCAGGATCGTGGCTGAGGCCTCGACCAGTATCAATGTTTCCCTGATCATTGCTCGAATTCTCGAACTACCTGATTACGAACAGGTGATACCCTTTGCGTTTCTCACCGGCAGTACAGTCAGTTACCCGGATGGCTGGATCCCACCTGTGCTACAAAGTTACCACAGTTTTGACATCTGCCATCGTTATCCAGGCCATCAGCAGAAGTCATATAACCATTTCTTCTGATAACCACCTTCTTACATTTATTGCACAATGTATCGTTCCCTTCCGGCAGGGTGATATTTCCGATGAACACATAGTCGAGGTATTTCAGCGCTAGCTGACGGAGACGGATCAGTGTCGACGGAGGGGTTCCGGGTATTGACATCTTATAGGTGGGAAAATAACGGCTCAGGTGCAAAACGGTATCTGCGCCCAGTTCACCAGAGATCCAACGGCACATCTCTTCAAAGATAGTGTCATCGTCATTGAGCGTAGGTATCACCAGGTTAGTGATCTCCAGGTGCCGGCCTGCCCGGCGAATCTGTTGCAGTGTATTTTTTACCGGTTCGAGGCTTGCCTTGGTGACCTTGCGGTAAAAATCTTCTGTAAATGCCTTTAAATCAATGCTATACGCATCCATGAAGGGCATCAGCCGATCCAGGGGGGCAGGATTGATGAATCCGTTGGTGACCATCACGTTCTTCAGGCCCGCTTCACTTGACAATACAGCGATGTCGAGCATGAACTCGAACCAGACCGCCGGCTCATTGTAGGTATAAGCGATGCCGATATTTTCATTTCTCTGCCGGGCAAGGGCGACCAGATCCTCCGGTGTATATTCATGTAAAGAGTGGAACTGATCAGGTGAGGTCTGCGAGATCTCACTGTTCTGGCAGAACAGACAGTGCAGGTTGCAGCCTGTGCTGCCGATACTGAAAATGATCCTTCCCGGGAAAAAATGGTACAGGGGTTTTTTCTCAACCGGATCAAAATGCAGGGCTGAAACCTTGCCATAATTCGCTGCTATAAGCTCTTGGCCGTTGTTATAACGGCTCATGCAACTGCCTAGCATCCCTTTTTTAACGTGGCAGTTATGGGGGCAGAGCGAACAGATGATCACTTCTCCTCTTTTCTCCGTGTAAAGGGCCTGGTGCATTCAGTCGGGATCTTAAATATCAGTCCGAAAGATACGGAATTTTTCATTACGACCTCCGTTTAAGCAGGGATAAGTAGGTTGAGATACCTGGAAGTTAACCACAAATCACCCGGAGTTGTTTTCCTGATACAATAAGTCAGCAAAAAATTTGTTATATAGCTAAAATAGCTAATTTTGCTGATCCTTAAACAAAGAAACAAACATGGGTAAGAGCATAAAAAAAGCAGTGGCCCTGATCATTGCTGTAGTGATAGCAGGCATGGTCATTTCTTCATGCAAGACAAGGGAAAAATGTCCGGCATACGGGGAATCGCAAAAATTCCAGGTTGAGCAGAAGTACTAGACACGCTGCTCATTTTCAATCCCAGAGAAAAATCTCAAATTTTTCCCATTCTCGGAAAAATTACCTATATTTGAGGATAAATATTCACCATTTATGGTTTCTTTCTTACGGACAGGGGTGATCATGGCCATGGTGGCATTATTGGCGCCATTCCTTTCCGCGCAGGAAGATCTTCTACGTGGGGAGGAGGATATTTTCATTGAGTACAGCGACAGCGTGTTGCTGACCAAGGAAACATCCGGCGGGATCATCCTGCACTCACAGGGATTGGGAATCGAATTTCAAAAAGGGAAGAACGTCAATTTTTTCAGGAAACGGCTGCTGGATTTCAGTCTGGTCGAAATGAAGTCACCCAGGGAGATCCGCGTTGTGAATCCATATTTCACCAATGCCAAAAGTTATTGCTATGGAAAGCTTAATAGCCTTTTCATCCTCAGGGGGGGCTACGGATTTCAGCATCTGATCACCACTAAGCCTTACTGGGGAGGCGTCGAGCTGAGATACTTCTATGTCGGTGGAGCTTCTGTCGGGCTGGCCAAACCTGTTTATCTGAACATCATCAACCAGGTCAGCATCTCCCCGTATTACTACGAATACAAACTCACTACTGAGAAATATGATCCGGAAGAACACTTTACTGACAACATATACGGAAGGGCATCTTTTACTAAAGGATTTAACGAACTAAAAGTCTACCCGGGTGTTTTTGGCAAGGCAGGATTTTCTTTTGATTTCGGCACTTATAATACCTTGATAAAAAATCTTGAGCTGGGTGCGATGGTCGATTTTTTCCCCATTCCCATCCCGTTGATGGCTTACAACGACAAGGAATATTATTTCCTCACCCTGTTCCTCAGTGTATCCTTCGGCAAGCGATACAACTGATCCGATCACCACCCCGAGGCAAGCACGTCCGCAATATGAATGACCTTTATCGGGAGCTGGTGCTTTTGGATGTATCCCCACTGGTGCATCAGGCAGGAAGCATCGGTTGAAACAATGTAGGAGGCGCCGGTGTCAAGGGCATGGTGCACTTTTTGTTCGGCCATTGCCACTGAGATCGGTTCATACTTGACCGAAAACGTCCCTCCGAAGCCACAGCAATCCTCCGTATGCTGCATTTCCCTCAGTTCGATTCCTCTCACATGGGACAACAGCAACCGGGGTTCCTCGCGGATGCCGTAGTTGCGAAGGGCGGAACAGGAATCGTGATAAGTCACTACCTCTTCAAAACGCGCACCTACATCCGTGCAACGGGCGACGTTGACCATGAAGTCAGTGAATTCGAAGATCCTCTTGATCAAATTTTTATACTCAAGGTGATAGGCGGTGTTATGAAACAGCGTATGAAAATGATTCCGTACATATCCCACGCAGGAAGCGGAAGGTCCTATCACATAGTGGGAGTGGTTGAAGTCCTTCAGGAATTTCTCACCCATCGCTTTAGCTTCGTCCCAGTATCCGGCATTGAAGGCCATCTGTCCGCAGCAGGTCTGGTGATCGTTATACCTGACCTTGAACCCAGCTTTCTCCAGAATCCTCGCCATATTCATCCCTGTTTCAGGAAAGATCTGGTCAATAAAACAGGGGATGAACATATCCACTTCATGCTTCATGGTTCGAGCGTATTATCCGTGGACAAAAATACAGTTATTTACGAAAAGGTGATGTATCGCTCAGTCGAGTTCCCTGTAAAATTGCAGGCAGCTGAGGATTGTTTCCGGATCGCAGTACTGGTCGATCAATGCATGGCCCAGGGATGGGATCAGGGTAAAGTTGACCGATTCACCGGCATTCTTCTGGTCCTGCTGAAGGATTTTGATGATTTTTCCCATGTCATCCCCCTCCAGTGGGTAATAGGGGAAGTTCTGCAGGATATAGCTGGCGATCTCTTCCATGATCTCCCAGGGGAGTCCTTTTATTTTCGAAGAAAGGAATGTTTCGCAGATGATCCCCATGGCCACACTGCTTCCATGACTAAGGGATTGATCCATCCGATGAATAGCAAGAGTCTCGAATGCGTGACCGATCGTGTGGCCGAAGTTCAGCCGTTTCCTCAACCGTTTGTCGAAGGGATCATTCTTGACGATTCGGTTCTTGATCTCGACGGAGCGGAAAATGATGTCATCCCAGAATTTGATCTGCACGAAATTGACATTTCGGAGGAGCTTCCAGAAGTGCTGGTCCATGATCAGCGCATATTTGACCACTTCAGCAAATCCGCTCAGCTTATCCATGACCGGAAGTGTTTTCAGTAAAGCAGGGTAGATATAGACTGCATCCGGATTGGCAAAGACGCCGATCTGGTTCTTCAGGTCCGATAAGTTCACGCCCACCTTACCGCCAAAGGCCGCGTCTATCTGTCCCACCAGCGTGGTGGGGATGTTGATGAACCTGATCCCTCTCCTGTATGTGGCCGCGATGAAACTGGCAATATCCATCAGCACTCCGCCTCCTACGTTGACCAATACCGTATTCCGGTCTGCTTTCAGGTCAATAAGCTTTTGCCATATCTCCATGCATGTGGGAATGTTTTTCATATTTTCCCCGCTGGGGATCTCAATGACCGTAGCGCCCCTGAACTGTTCAAGCTTTTCCAGCAATAGGGGCAAACAAAGATTTCGTGTGTTCTCATCCACCATCAGGATGTATTTTGCATCTTTCATTTCCGGTTCCCGAAGATGCACTTGTACTTCATCGAAAATATCCTCTCCGATCAAAATGGGGTAAGTTTCCGCTCTGAGAATACGTATTGGCATTGAAGTCACTTTTTAATGAAATGCAGCCATCAGCAGGTCGATATCCTGAAAAGGTATATGGAACTGCTCGCTGATGATACTTTTGGTAAGCACTCCCCCCAGGAGGTAGACTCCCTGCCTGAAATCCTTGTCGGCTTGAAGCAGGTTCGTGATCCCACCCACTTCTCCCAGGCGGACCAAAACGGGGGCAAAATAGTTGCTGAGTGCATAGGAAGCCGTATGGGGTACGCTGGATGCAATGTTGGGGACGCAGTAATGGGTGATGCCATATTTCCTGAACACCGGATCATGGTGGGATGTGATCCGGGAAGTCTCAAAACATCCCCCCTGGTCGATGCTGACATCCACGATGACAGCTCCCTTTTTCATCTGTTGCACCATTTCCTCCGTCACGATAAGGGGTGTCCTTCCTTCAGCGGAATGTACTGCTCCGATGACCACATCGGCGCGTTTCAGAGAACTCATCAGTACTCCCGGCTGCAGGATCGAAGTAAAAAGTCGTTCGTGGATGCTGTTCTGGATCCTGCGGAGCCGGTATACGGAATTATCGAAGACCTTTACAGAAGCACCCAGTCCCAAGGCGGTCCGCGCAGCAAACTCCCCGACGGTACCGGCTCCCAGAATGACCACCTCAGTGGGCGCAATACCAGAAAAACCGCCCAACATGCACCCGGTACCATAGCTGGAGTCGGCCAGGTAATTGGCAGCGATCATCACAGCTGCATTCCCGACGATCTCACTGGTTGTACGCAGTACCGGATACGCATGGGTCTTGTCCATGATGTATTCGAAGGCCACGGCCACCATCTTCTTGTTCATCAGCATCTTGAAATAATCCCCTGTCTGTCCGGCCAGATGCAATGCGGAGATCAGGGTCTGCCGGGAGGAGAGCATGCCGATTTCAGCAGCCGAAGGAGGGACGATCTTTAATACCACATCTGCCCGGAAGATCTCGTCCGGTGTGAAAACGATGTGTGCCCCTGCGTTGCTGAACTGTTCGTTGGAAAAATCAGCCGCTTTTCCGGCATCGGATTCAATCAGTACCTCGTGGCCATGGGCCACCAAAAGACCGACACCCTGGGGAACCAGCGGGATACGTTTCTCCTGATAGTGGATCTCTCTGGGTACGCCAATTCGAATACGGCTTTTCCGCTGCGACACTTCCAATGTTTCCTCCTTGGGCATCAATCCTTCCGCACCGGAAAAATTATAAATGCTTTCCTGCTCTTGTATCATTCCCGAACATCTGACGGCCGGCCACCCTGTCGTAAGAGAATGGTCCTGCCTTGATTGGTATCATCGACAATAATCTGTATGTATACGAAATTATCCGGTAAAAGTTCTTCACACTTCTCCGGCCATTCAATCAGGCAATAATTTCCGCTGTAAAAATACTCTTCTCCCCCGATATCTAATAATTCTCTGCAGCTTTTCAGCCTGTAAAAATCCATATGGTAAACCGGTTCGCCCTGGAGGGTACGGTACTCATTGACAATGGCAAAGGTGGGGCTATTCACCATGTCTATAACGCCAAGATGCCTGCACAGGTTTTTGATCAGGGTAGTCTTCCCTGCTCCCATCTGCCCATAGAATGCGAATACCCTCTCAGCTGGAAAGAACGCAAGGATCTCCCTGGATGTCCTATCCAGGTCGCGCAGGCTCTTGCAGTACAGCGTCTTCATATTCAGCGCTATTTGGGCGACAGGGTAATAAAAGGCACCAGCATCTCCTCAATGGAGATACCTCCGTGCTGG
The DNA here is from genome assembly GCA_028716265.1 of Bacteroidales bacterium. Classification (GTDB taxonomy): domain Bacteria; phylum Bacteroidota; class Bacteroidia; order Bacteroidales; family JAGONC01; genus JAGONC01. The sequence goes on from JAQUQD010000034.1 coordinate 9,538, forward strand.
AAGGTGTTTTTGTAATAGTTCGCGTAGTAATTGTAATTGTTGGGGTACGCAAAAAAATCATTCCGGCGGCAGAAGATGTACGACGAACTGACGTTGGTCTTTGGCAGATAGGCATCTTCTGGATTCCTGATCTCAAAAACATCCTTGCTGTTGTAATTCAGCGTGCGGCCGCTTTTATAGCGAAGGTTGGTTGTCGTGTTCTTGTCTCCAACGATCTTTACCGGATTCTGGACCCGGACGGAGCCGTGATCCGAGGTGATGATCAGTCCAACCTTTTTTTCGGATAGATATTGCAGGATGTCAAGCAGCGGTGAATGCTCGAACCACGACTGGGTGATCGACCGGTAGGCCGGTTCGTCGTCGGCAAGTTCACGGATGATCTCCATCTCGGTCCGGGCGTGGGAAAGCATATCCACAAAATTATAGACGATCACGTTCAGCTTGTTGCTGAGCAGATTGGGCAAAGATTCTGCAAGCTTCCGGCCTACGTTCAGGCTGAGCACCTTCGTATAGGAATACCGTATATCCTTTCCGTACCGTTTGAACTGCTCTCCCAGCAATTCGCTTTCGAATTGATTCTTGGTACCTTCTTCTTCCTCGTTGACCCAGTACTGCGGGTACTTCCTGGCAATCTCCGAAGGCATCAGTCCGGCAAACAACGCATTTCTTGCATATTGCGTCGTGGTTGGAAGAATGCTGTAATAGAGCTCATCCTGCTCAACCCTGTAGTATTCCCCGATGATCGGCTGAAGCGTTTTCCACTGATCGTACCGGAGGTTGTCGATCAGGATCAGGAAATAGGTCTTGTTCCCGTTGAGCATCGGAAAAAGCTTATCCTTGATCAGGGTGTGTGACATGGTCGGACGGTCGGATGTTCGGGCACTGATCCATGTAAGGTAGTTGGTTTCAATGAACTTGCTGAAGACCTGGTTGGCCTCTTCTTTCTGCATCCGTAGTATATCAGCGATGTTCTCGTCCTGGGCATGATTGAGCTCCAGCTCCCAGAAGATGATCTTTTTGTACATCTCGATCCACTGACCATGGGTGAGATTGGGTGATATTTCAGACCCAATGGTCCTGAATTCCTGCTGGTATGCAAGGGTTGTCTTTTCGCTCACCAGCTTCTTGGTCTCCAGGTTCTTCTTCAGGCAGAGAAGGATCTGCTTGGGATTGACAGGCTTGATGAGATAATCCGAGATCTTCGAACCGATCGCATCCTCCATGATCGATTCTTCCTCGCTTTTGGTGATCATCACAATAGGCAGATCCGGATACTTGTTCTTCATCAAGGTGAGGGTCTCGATCCCCGACATTCCGGGCATTTGCTCATCCAGAAAGACAATGTCGAACGACTTGCTGTTCAGCAACTCCAGTCCTTCATCACCGTTATTGGAAGTGGAAACATCGTAACCTTTCTCCTGCAGAAACATAATATGCGGCCTGAGCAGATCAATCTCGTCATCGACCCATAAAATTTGTATAGCCATAGGTGTAATTATCCTTATTAAATGAGAGAACCGGATGCTTATCCAAACGCAAACCGGTCCGGGAAGGTTTCTTTATAAGACTTGTTTTGATTAATAAAAATAATGTCGTAAAATTGGAATTTATTGTACCGTCTGATTATTTTTTATTTATACAAAGTTAATGAATCCTGAAAGGTCAACTTTACTTAACAAAAGGAAAATTTTCAATGATCCGGTATACGGATTCATCACCATCCCTGATGAGTCCATCTTCGACATCATTGAACATCCTTATTTTCAGCGGTTGCGCCGCATCATGCAGCTGGGTCTCACCCATCTGGTCTATCCCGGCGCTTTGCATACGCGCTTCCATCACTCACTGGGTGCCATGTACCTGATGGGTAAGGCCATCGGCACATTGAGGATGAAAGGCATTTCCATCAGCAAAGAGGAAGAACAGGGTGCACTCCTGGCTATCCTGTTGCATGACATCGGTCACGGCCCTTTCTCCCATACACTGGAAGGAAGAATGGTCAATGGCCTCAGCCATGAACGACTATCCCTCTTGTTCATGCAGGAACTTCACACCCAGCAGATCGCAGACTTGAATATGGCTATGGACATCTTCAAAGGGATCCATCCGACCAGGTTCCTCCATCAGCTGGTTTCAAGCCAGCTGGACGTTGACCGGATGGATTTCCTGAAAAGGGACAGTTTCTATACCGGAGTATCGGAAGGGGTGATCAACACCGAACGCATCATCGACATGCTGAATGTTGACAACCAGGGGCTTGTGGTCGAAGCCAAAGGGATCTATTCCATTGAGAATTTCATCGTCGCTCGACGGCTGATGTACTGGCAGGTCTACCTTCATAAAACGGTCATCGCAGCTGAGAAAATGCTTACCCGGTTGCTTGAAAGGGCACGCTGGCTCTCAGCAAAAGGGGAAAACCTATTCATGACTCCCGCCCTGTCCGTATTTCTGAAACACGACCTGACAGAAAAGGAGTTCACCGGCGATCCGGAATTCCTGAAGAACTTTGCTTTACTCGACGATCTGGATGTCTTTACATCGGTTAAAGTATGGACCACTCACCCGGATACGATCCTGGCCTTCCTAAGCAAGGGGCTGGTGATGCGAAACATCTTCCGGATCGAGCTTCAGAACACTCCGTTCGATCCGGAGATCATTCGGAGGATCCGGGAAAAAGTCGCTGAAACCAGTCAAATACCCTTTGAACTGTCGGATTACCTCGTTTATACGGATATCATTTCCAATAAAGCGTATAATCCTTACACCGACGATATCAGAATCCTGCAGAAAAACGGCGAGGTCGTTGAAATCAAGGAAGCTTCTGAACAGCTGAGTGTCGCCATCCTCTCAGAAATGGTGACAAAATATTATCTATGTTACCCTAAAAATTTGTTTTCGGGTGACCCCGCCTCCTGAATTCAGCATATCTTTGCCGTGTTCCATAACTTTTAACAAAAACGGGATGCAATTCACTGCTCAACAGATCGCCGGCTTGTTGCAGGGAACTGTGGACGGAAATCCGGAAGCGACCGTCCACGAACTGTCCAAGATCGAAGAAGGACATGAGGGCAGCCTCTCTTTCCTTGCCAACCCAAAATATACTCCTTATATTTACAAAACACGCGCTTCCATTGTCATTGTGCACAGGGACTTCACTCCCGAATTCCCTGTTGAGTCAACCCTTATCCGTGTTGATGATCCGTACACAGCGTTCGCCAGGCTGCTTGAGATGTATGACAAATTGAGAGAGGAACGGACAGGAGTCGCTGAAACTGCTGTGATTGCGGCAACCGCGACCATTGGAAAAGAAGCTTACATCGGGGATTTGGTTTTTGTCGGGGATCATTCCGTCATCGGGGAGGGAGTTAAGATCCATCCTCAGGTATATATCGGGGAGAACGTAACAGTGGGGAGTGGCACAGTCCTCCATCCAGGTGTGAGGATCATGAAGGGATGCATTGTTGGCAGGGATTGCATCCTGCATCCGGGAGTGGTCATCGGATCGGATGGATTCGGATTCGCCCCGCAGGAGGATCATCATTACCAGAAAGTTGCCCAGATTGGCAACGTAGTCATCGAAGATGAAGTGGAAATTGGTGCCAACACCACGGTGGACCGTGCCACCCTGGGATCGACAGTCATCCGCAAAGGGGTTAAACTGGACAACCTGATCCAGGTAGCACACAATGTGGTGATCGGTGAAAACACCGTGATCGCTGCCCAGACAGGCATCTCCGGATCCACCAGGATTGGCCGGAACTGCCTGATCGGAGGGCAGGCAGGGATCATCGGTCACCTGCAGATCGGCGACGATGTCAGGATAGCAGCTCAGTCAGGAGTCACAACGAATATCAGTGACCATGAGACCGTGATGGGCGCTCCTGCCTATGAAATAAAAAAATACAGGGTCTCCTACATTCATTTCCGAAACCTGGACAAGCACGTCAAACGCATTGACGACCTGGAGAAGAAGCTTCGCCAGTGACCATCTTCCATGGGATTTCCCCGACGCCCCTACCCTGTCCGTGGGATACGACTACCGGGGTATAATTTTAATTTGCACAGAATCCAGATTATAGTTATGTTTGCACCCGATATGAACGGTTTACAAAGAACCCTCAGGAACTCCTTCTCGATTTCAGGTGCAGGACTGCACACAGGAAAAGAGGTCACTATGACCTTCCATCCAGCTCCGGTCAATCACGGAGTTAAATTCAGGCGGACTGATCTCACTGACCAGCCCATTATTGATGCGGATGCAGACCTTGTTGTGGATATCTCCCGCGGGACATCCCTTGAAAAGGACGGGACAAGGATCATGACCACCGAGCACGTACTTGCCGCCCTGGCCGGTCTTCAGATCGACAATGTGCTTATCGATATCGATTGCTCGGAAACCCCTATCCTTGACGGCAGTTCCAGGTTGTATGCCGAAGCCATTGAAGAGAATGGAGTTGCCGAACAGGAGGCCTTCAGGGAATTCATTGAGATTGACCGGATCATCAGCTACCATGACCGCAAATATAAAACGGAGCTCATTGCGATCCCGTCTGATTCCTTCAGGCTTTCCGTGATGATCGATTATGACTCCAACGTGTTGACAACCCAGTACGCCATCCTCGATCAAATAGAAGACTTCAAGGACCAGATCGCCCGTTGCAGGACATTTGTCTTTCTTCATGAGTTGGAATACCTGATCCAGCACAACCTGATCAGGGGAGGCGACCTGAACAATGCCATTGTATTTGTCGATAAGATCATTTCGCAGGACGAGCTGGACAGGTTGGCCGCTTTTTTCAACAAACCGCGGGTGACTGTTTTAAAAGAAGGCATCCTCAACAACGTCAACCTGTTCTACCCGAACGAACCGGCCCGGCACAAGCTGCTGGACTTGATCGGGGATCTGGCCCTGGTGGGAAAGCCGATCAAGGCGCATATCATTGCGAAGCGGCCTGGGCACCACGCCAATGTACGCTTTGCCCAGATGATCAAAGAGCTTTCTAAATCTCAGGCGAAAAAAGAAAAGGCACCTCCGGTTGACCTTACCAAACCACCCCTATACGATATCAATCAAATACAGCGGATATTGCCTCACCGTCCTCCCTTTTTACTGATCGACAAAGTGCTGGAGATGACCGATCACAGTGTCGTGGCGGTAAAGAACGTGACGATGAATGAATCATTTTTCGTCGGCCATTTCCCTGACGAGCCGGTCATGCCCGGGGTCCTGCAGGTGGAAGCGATGGCCCAGTCCGGGGGTATCCTGGCCCTGAGCAGCCTGCCGAATCCCAGGGAATACACTGCCTATTTCCTCAAGATAGAAAATGCCAAATTCAGACAGAAAGTCTTACCCGGCGATACGCTGGTTTTCAGGCTGGAGCTGGCATCCCCCATCCGGAGAGGCATTTGTCACATGAAAGGATACGTTTATGTCGGCGATAAGATCGTAACAGAAGCAGAATTATTTGCACAATTAGTTAAAAAGAGCAAGACCACATGACCCAACCACTCGCGTATGTCCATCCGCAGGCGAAATTAGCCAACACAGTCGTTATTGAGCCCTTTGTCAATATTGAAAAAAACGTCGAGATCGGAGAAGGGACGTGGATAGGGTCACATGTCACGATCATGGAAGGTGCACGGATCGGCAAAAACTGCAGGATCTTTCCGGGGGCAGTCATCGCAGCCATTCCCCAGGACTTAAAGTTCAACGGTGAGGAAACCATCGTCAAGATCGGGAACAATACGACGATCAGGGAGTTTGCCACCATCAACCGTGGTACCAAGGCCAACTATGAGACGGTCATCGGAGAAAATTGCCTTGTGATGGCTTATGCCCATGTAGCCCACGATTGCATCATCGGGAACAACGTTATAATAGCCAATGCTGCCAACCTGGCCGGACATATTGAGATCGACAACTGGGCGATCGTCGGTGGGCTGGTCGCTGTTCACCAGTTTGTTCACATCGGATGCCACACACTCATTTCAGGAGGCGCACTGGTCAGGAAAGACGTCCCGCCCTACGTGAAGGCCGCCCGGGAACCCCTTTCCTATGTCGGCGTCAACTCGATCGGGCTGCGCCGCAGGGGATTTACGCAGGCTCAGATCAACGAGATACAGGATATCTACCGTTTCGTCTACATCAAAGGGAAAAATGTCAGCCAAGCCGTTTCCATCATCGAAGCCGACTTCCATGTCTCCCCTGAAAGAGACGAGATCCTGAGCTTCATTGCCCGCTCCAGCAGGGGCATCATGAAAGGATTCTCACGGAATGCCAATGGATAGTTTGCAACCAGACCAGACGGCAAAAGCTGCGGCCGATAATATCCGTGTGTTATGTGCCGCCATGGTCGAAAGAGCCCAATCGGGGCACCCCGGCGGTGCTATGGGTGCCGCCGATTTCATCCACATCCTCTTTTCCGAATACCTCTGTTTCGATCCTTCAGACCCTGAATGGCCGCTGCGCGACCGTTTCTTTCTGGATCCAGGCCACATGTCGACCCTCCTGTATGCCGTCCTTCACCTCTATGGCATTTACACGGAAGAGGACCTGAAGAGTTTCAGGCAATGGGGCAGCGTAACGCCCGGACATCCGGAACTGGACATCCGTCATGGCATTGAAAACACCTCCGGTCCGCTCGGCCTGGGACATGCCATGGCCGTGGGCGCCGCACTGGCCGAACGGCACCTGACCCGCCGCTTTGGAGAATGGATGTCGCACAGGATCTTTACCCTCATCTCCGATGGTGGCATCCAGGAAGAGATCTCCCAGGGGGCAGGACGTATTGCCGGATTTCTTGGACTGAGCAACCTGATCATGTTCTTTGATTCCAACGACATCCAGCTTTCCACCTATACCCGCGAGGTAACCCGCGAAGATACCGCACGCAAATATGAAAGCTGGGGTTGGAACGTCCTTACCATCGACGGACATGACCCGGCACAGATACGCCGAGCTCTGGATGCAGCGCTTAATGAACGGCAACGCCCCACCCTGATCATCGGGAGAACCATCATGGCCAAAGGCACAGTGACACCAGGGGGAGATAAATTTGAAGGGCAATGTTCCACCCATGGTCAGCCTCTCAGTAAAGCTGGCGCGTCCTTTGAAAAAACGATAGTGAACCTGGGCGGAGATCCCCTTCATCCCTTCGCCGTTTTTCCGGAGGTCAGAGCACATTATTCACTGATCCGCCAAGAAAAGATCAACGCTGCAGCAGCCAGGAAAGCGGCCGAAAATGACTGGAAACGGTCACATCCATCAGAAGCAAATGATTACGAAAGACTTATGAAGGGATATCTCCCTGATCTGGATCTTGAGACCCTACCCATCAAATCCGACATGGCCACACGGGTGGCTTCTTCAACCGTGCTGGAGTATCTTTCTGTTCACCTCAACAACATGATCGTCATTTCGGCTGATCTGTCCAACAGCGATAAAACCGACGGATTCTTAAAGCACCGGAGAGCTTTCACCCATCAATGCTATGATGGTTCATTCCTGCATGCTGGCGTGTCAGAGATCTCCATGGCCGCCATTGCTTCCGGGATCGTGCTGCACGGGGGATTGATCGCCGCCTGCGGTACGTTCCTGGTGTTTTCAGACTTCATGAAACCTGTGGTCCGTATGGCAGGACTAATGGGCTTGCCGGTTATTTTTATCTGGACGCACGATTCGTTCAGGGTTGGGGAGGATGGGCCCACACACCAGCCCGTCGAGCACGAAGCCCAGCTCCGTCTCCTGGAGCAGCTGAAGAATCACCGTGGCGACAGCAGCCTGCTGGTGATCCGCCCGGCAGACGGCTGTGAAACAAAAGTAGCTTGGAAGATGGCGCTGGAAAACAGAAATACCCCGACGGCACTGTTGCTCTCACGGCAATCGGTGAAAGACCTTCCCTCCTTTTCTAACGGCTCACGCTACCAGGAAGCACTCCAGGCAGAAAAAGGTGCCTATATAATCTGTTCGTCCCTCAACCCGCCCCGGGTCATTTTGCTGGCCAACGGATCGGAAGTGGCCACCCTGTATGAAGTTTACAAAAAGCTTGAAAGCTCGGGCATCCCCGCACGGGTTGTCTCCGCCCCCTCCGAAGGATTGTTCAGGCGACAACCCGTTGAATACCAGAAAGACGTTCTGCCGGATGGCACTCCTGTATTCGCACTGACCGCAGGCCTGCCTTGCACACTGAGGGGTTTGGCAGGATTTCACGGGACGGTCCATGGGCTGGACCACTATGGCTACTCTGCCCCTGCCGAAGTACTGGACCAGCAACTCGGCTTCGATCCTGACTCTGTTTACCAGGAAATAGTGAAGTTCCTTCAAACAGTCAGATGATTAATCTTGGCCCGTCTATTGGAGATATTCAAATTTCCGTTATCTTTGCACGCTTTTTAGTATTCCCAACTTAATCGTATCACATTCTATGGCTACAACAGCAGATTTCAGAAATGGCCTGTGTATTGAAATAGATAATGAACTGTATACCATTATCGAATTCCAGCATGTCAAACCCGGCAAGGGTGGCGCATTTGTCCGGACCAAGCTCAAGAACCTGAAAACGGGTAAGGTCCTTGCCAACACCTTCAATGCGGGCGTGAAGGTGGATGTCGCCAGGGTTGAAAGACGACCATACCAGTTCCTTTATAAGGAAGATACCATGTACCAGTTCATGCATACCCAGACCTTTGAGCAAGTGCCCATCGATGAGGAGCTGATCAATGCCCCGGCCTTGCTGAAAGATGGACAGGAAGTGGAAATCGTCTTTCATGCCGACACTGAAACCCCTTTATATTGTGAGCTTCCTCCTTTTGTCACCCTTGAGATCACCTATACCGAACCCGGTGAAAGAGGAAATACCGCCACCAATACATTGAAAGATGCCACCGTCGAAACAGGTGCCACGGTAAAAGTACCTTTGTTTATCAATACCGGGGACAAGGTCCGGGTGGATACCCGTACGGGTACCTACGGTGAACGGGTCAGATAATAATTTCACGAGCCTATGAAGTTAAATCCTCCCCTTACCCTCGAAGCTGTATCGCTCCTGACGGGAGCTAAGCCGAAAGGAGAACCCGGTTTTCCAATCACCGGCCTGAATGAGATCCATATGGTGGAGCCGGGCGACCTGACGTTCGTAGACCATCCTAAGTACTACGACAAAGCCCTGCGTTCAGAAGCCTCGGCCATCCTCATCAACCAGGAGGTAGAAGCTCCGGATGGCAAGGTTTTGCTGATCTCAGACGATCCATTTCGCGATTATGTCGTGCTGGTAACCCAACACAAGCCATATATACCTTCATCTGTTCCCATCAGTCGCTCTGCGAGGATCGGCAAGAACACCTCCATTCAGCCTGGTGCGTTTATCGGCAATCATGTCACCATCGGTAATGATTGCATCATCCATTCGAACGTAAGCATCTACGACGGATGCACCATTGGTAACAACGTGATCATCCACGCAGGCAGCGTCATTGGAGCAGACGCCTATTATTACCAGAAAAAGAATGGCGCCTACCGCAAACTCGAATCCTGCGGATCGGTGATCATCGAAGATCATGTGGAGATCGGTGCGCTTTGCTCGATCGACCGGGGCGTATCGGGCAATACCGTGATCCGCACGGGTACGAAGCTGGACAACCATGTCCAGGTGGGGCACGATACCTATATCGGTAAACATTGCCTGATCGGTGCTTTTACGGCCATTGCGGGAGTGGCACGGATCGAGGACCATGTGCTGATCTGGGCGCGCGTCGCCGTCAACAAAGACCTGGTCGTCGGCGAGGGCGCGGTCGTTCTTGCCACATCCGCTGTTGACAAGTCCCTTGAGCCACATAAAACCTACTTTGGGATCCCTGCCGACGAGGTCGGGCGAAGGTGGAGAGAACTGGCTGCATTACGCCAGTTACCTGATCTGATAAGCAAATGGAAAAAATAACCTACTCTTTTTCCAGGCTCCCTGCGTGTAGTTCATTCCCACCCGGACCTTTACGGTGATAGATATCCAGCGAGACCAGCATGGCGATCATCGCCCATATCGGAACGGAGGCTTTATCTGTATCCAGGAAATTGTTCAGCACACCGTGTATAAAATAGGTCATCAGTCCCAGCAGGATGACCAGGCTGAGCAACCGTACCTCGCGTGATTCAGACTTCCGGTAGACACGCAATCCGGTCAGGAAAAAGCTGACAACCAGCGCAATCATAATAAGCATCCCCGGCAAGCCCGATTCAGCCAGCGGCCCGATGTATTCGCTGTGGGCGTTGCCCATATCTCCGAAATTTGTGCTGATAATGGTCTTTTCCTTTGTCCGTTGGAAGGGGGCATATAAGAACTGGTAGGTCCCCGGGCCCCAGCCAAGGAATGGCCTTTCGTGATACATCCGGATGGCGGACTGCCAGCGGTTGATGCGTTCCAGGTTGGAAGCGTCAGAAGATATGTTGGAGATCGACTGGACGTGTTCAATGAAATTAGCTGATGAATCCTGTTTGTTCTTTTCCAGCGCATCCAGAATCTCCCATTTAAACATAAAAAAGATCCCGAAGAACACCCCGATGGTCAGCAGCACCCACCTGAACCTGATCTTCAGCAGGATGATGATGTATATCAGGGAGGCAGCTGCCAGGCTGATCCAGGCTGCACGACTAAATGAAAGGATGAGCGCTGCAATCAAAATTATAAGAACGCCTGCAGCCGCCAGACGGATGGTACGGGTGCTGTCGCGGTCAAAAAGAAATCCGGTGAACACCGGTACGAATAAGGCCAGGATAGCACCGTAAGCCGTATGATCGTTATAAAATGGAGTCATGACCCAATGTCCTGCTTCTTCATCAAAGCCCAGTTTTGAATGGTTATAGATCGTGTAGGCAATGACAGCCAGTAACGGGATGACGTACATCCAACTGAAAACTTTGATATTCTTTATCTTACGAAAAAGGAGAATTCCCAGGAAGTAAAAAGGGATGACAAACCAGAGCCTTGAAATGAAGAACTTAAAGGAAACCAGGGGGATCTCACTGGTCAGGCTGGTAAAAAAGATCCAGAGGAGGTTGATAAGTATAACGATTGTGACGGGGTGCCGAAGGATCTTATGGTCATAATCGCTTTTATAGAGGATCCGAAGCACGAACAGGACCAGGACTCCAAACAGGAGCGGTTCAGTGGGAAGGGATATGCCCACGCCGAAATCGATATCCCTGACATTGATGGCCAGCGGAGTTAAAAAAACGATCAGTAACAGGAGTTTATCGAGGGTGTAGACATAGAGCAGGGCGATGATCAATAACAGTGGGACAAACAGCGCCACATAATAATATTGTAACAGGATGAGTCCGACCGTCAGCAGAACGAACAGCGCACTGATAAGATATACCCACCTTAATTTATACTTTTCGATCAATGGTTATCGAATTTTAGATCCGCCAATTGGTCTTTGTGAGGGTTGTTACCCTTTGTGTGCGATGACGCTTAACTTGCCATCGAATATGACAACCAGTACTGTCGTCAAAAGCAGTGTGCTGGCCATGGTAAGAAATACGATGATCCAGCGGATGGGATATGATTTTTTATCGGCGACAACCGGAGGGGTGACAATGTTGGCATGGGTGAAATTCTTATTGGCATCATACACGGCACGGTCGTAATCCTCCTGGAACTCACCGTATAAGCGGAGAAGATCGTACAGCCTGGTGTTATAGTATATGAATTCCCCTCCCTTCTCTTCGATGTTCTTTTTGAGTTTGATCACTTCGGCCGTGTTGATGTTCCTTGCTGCATTATCGCCATCTACCGTTCTGAGGTAGCCCCTGGCCACCTCACGGGTCTGGTTGGAATAATCGATGATCTCATATCTTGTCCTAAGCTCGTACAATTTCGCCTCGGTGGAATCGATTTCCCTCTGTTTCTGATCGAGCATTTCTTGTGTGGCCTTCACTACCTCAATGTACTTCTCCCGGTGAATGGCCTGCACTTTCCTGTCAAACTGGTGGATAATTTCGTTCACCATGGCACAGGCGATTTGCGGATCGGCATCCATCACCACGATCTCCACCGATTCATACATAGTCTTGTTGATCTGGACGTTCTTGTTGTATTTATAAAGAATGGTGGAATAGAAATACTTGTAGCTGGAATCTATCTTGTAATGTTTTGCCAGATTGAATTTATGGATCACACTGTCTTTAATATCTTTTGAGTTCAGCCACTGAACCATTTGTTCGGTCTCACTCTCGTCGGAATAAGGAGCAATATTGGAGGGATAAATAACGCTAACGGATTTGAATTTAGGTGAAATGAAAGATGGACCTGAGAAGATGGCAGCTACCAGCCCTGCGATCAAACAAATGACAGCAATGTGCCATTTCCATCTCCAGAGTAACTGCAGCAGGTTCATATTATTAAAGAAATGTTCCATTTTCCATTTGTTGTTGTTAGGTACTTGGGGTGTACGGATAGTTGGCTGTTTTATTTTAAAGTTAACCTGCGGGATTCTGAAATTAAATTTGAATTTTTTTTTTTGTGCGAAGGTCATGGACTCGCTTTTCGAGATATTTTCGACGATGATGATCACCAGGACCGTCAGGAGGAAAGCGGATACGGTAGCGACCAGGATGATCAGCCAGCGGATGGGATAGGATTTCCGTTCGGCTCCGTAGGCCGTGCTAACCACGAATTTTTGCGGCAGTTCTTCCTCAGCATCTACTTTAGCTTCCTCATACTTGCTTTTCAGGACACTCAATTGTTTTTTCTCGTGCTCCAGGGCATCGCGGAGCGAAACATAGGGTCCCCCGTACTTGGCCAGAGTATCCAGTTTGGCCTCAAGGGCACGGATGCCGTAGGTATTGTTTTTAGCAATTTCGATGGCCAGCTGCTGATTGATCATCTCGGCCTGTGTCTCGTAGTCGTGCACGCCTTTCTTCCGCAGGAAGGTTAGCGAATCCTCCATCTTATGGATCTCAGCCAAACGCTGCAGATACTCGGATTCAACGATCTTGAATCCCCTTATGGCTCGCTGCCGCTGCATATCGATCTTGATGGAGTCCAGCAAATTGGCGATATCGTTGGCAATGTCGGCAGCCAACTGGGCATTTTGATCCATTACCGTGATCTTGACGGCATTGTATTCGGTCCGGCGGTACGTGATGTTGCTCTCATACTGCTTATAGAGCCGCGTGAGCTTATATTTCGAATTCTTGTCAACTTCATAATGATTCATCAAATCATACTTCTGGATGATCCGGTCACGGATACGATTGGAGTTGAGGATCTGAAGCATCTGTTCGGTCTGTTCATCCTCACCGAATTCCAGGATATCCTCCTTGCCGCCGTAAGATTCGCTTAGCAATGCCTTGGAAACGGAACTAGTGGAAACAGGATACAGGACGACAATGGATTTGTATTTTGGCGTAATAAAAAATGGGGCTGAAAAGATCAATGACGCTGCAAATGCGATGGAAGTTACAATAAGGATGGGCTTACGCCATGCCCATAGAAACTGAATGAAATTGGAAGAATCAAAATCCCTGTTGCCCTCGAATGATTCATTCATAAACAGTAAAGATTTTTAGGGACAACAAAAATAGCGTATTATTTGAAACATCCAATGCAATTTCAGGAATATCTGAATCATTTTTGAGGCTGGACAGAACTTCCCGTCAGGATTCCGGTCAGGGAGGAGAGGCGTATGAAACGCAGAACGAAAGCAAATATCAGTGAGGATACGACCATGATGATGAAACCATAATACCATGCTATCGGTAACATCCTCGTTATCAGATTAATAGCTATAAGACCAGCAATGAAAGCGATCAGTTTCAGCCAAAAACGCCAGGAAATCCTGAACCGGAAAATGATCCAAGCTACCACAATCTGTGCGATCATGGAGGAGAATTGGGTGATCACACTGGCCCAGGCACTCCCCAGGGCCATGAAGCGGGGTATGAGCAGCAGGTTCAGGGCAATGCTCAGGAGCATGCTTCCGCCGGCGATCAGGTTCAGATGCCACAGGCTGCCGTTGGCTGTCAGCAATGTGCCAAAGATATACCCTGACGATATGGCAATAAAACCGAACATCATGATGCGAAAAACTGCCGATGACTCCTGAACATGCGCCACCATCAGCAAGTCCATCAGCTGCTCGCTGTAAAAATGACATCCCAGGCTGATGATCAGCGCAATAGTGATAAGCAGTGTGAAAGATAATTTCACCATGTAGACAACCGGGTCACCCGTCTTGAGCATCTTTGAAAATATGGGTAACAACAATACAGAGAACAGATAGGCAATCATGTTCACCGCATCCAGGATCCGGAATGCGGATGCATAGATGGTTGCCTGTTCCTTGCCAGCTGGGTTAGGCAGTATACGCTCGATCATCACGGAGTCGATCCGGTTATAGAATGTCATCAGCAACACCAGCAACGCAAACGGAAAACTCTTTCGGAAGATCATCACGAGGAATGGCCAGTTCCAGCTTAACCGGCGAAAGGCAGCCTTGCGTATGACGATCAGCAGGGCAACCAGGGCAGTCAGCCCATAGGATGCGGTCTGGGCATAAATGAACCATTCAATCCTGAACGGAGTGGATGTCATCCCGCCCCATAACAAAGTACCGCAAATGATGATCAGCAGGAAGCGGTCAAGGATGGATAGAAAACTGTCGGTCTTGAATAGCAGCAAACCGGATAGATTCGACCTGAGGTAAAAAATAAAAGAGATCAAAAACTGATTGATTGCCAGAAAAATGAGGTAACGCATCTTGATCCCCTGATAACCAATGATCAGGGCAACGAGGAACGTTACCATAAAATAGCCCAGGGCAAGCATCAGTTTGGCCACCAGTATCCGGGAGAAATGCTTGTTCAGCAGCTGGTTGTTCTGGGCAATGTTCCTGTTGTTGAAGTTGGTTATGCCAAAGTCAAGCAGGATATTGAAAAGGAAAGAGAAATTGAAAACGACGAAATAGATCCCGTAATCATTGCCAACCACGTTCTGAACAGTGAGGTCAATACCGAAAATGTACAATGGCTTGATCAGAAGATTGAGCGAAAGAAGAAGGATGAGATTGGCCAGGAATTTCTTCTGCATAGTGACCGTTTAGAGAGAAGCCTGTACGGGTAGAAAATAAAAGTTATCCTTTATGTGCCTCTCCGGATCGTAAGGGACCAGTTTTCTCCGCTGAAGGACCTTGGCAGTATAACCAAGTCTTTTCATCATGTCAATACAAAGCTGCCTTCGTTCATTTTTCCATAATTCGCAATAGATGACAGGTTTATGGATGCCGATAAGGGTTCTGGCGCCCTCCAGCACAAAATACTCAAAATTTTCGACGTCAGCCTTGATACCAGTCACCCGAATGGATTGATCAAGGAGCTGAGGGTAGGAATCCAGCTTGTGAACAGGTACCATGAATACATCCCCTTCGCCTGCGGGGTCCGACTGATCCCCGTTAGCGATAATGTGTGTCAGACCCTGCATTCGAACGGAATGAATGACAGGCCTGACCATCCGGGCCTGGCCGTCATAATTGGCAAGAGCTGTTTCCACGATGGTAACGTTCTTCAGCCGGAAGAACCTGATCACCCTCTGGAGTGCCAGTATATTCTGAGGATCCGGTTCAAAGGCATAAATGGAGGAGGCGGGAAACCGACGGCCGAAATGAACAGTCATGATCCCGATGTTGGCCCCTACGTCCAGGATCACCCCGCCATCGGGCAGCAGCTTCAGCATGTGCATAAAGTCCCCTTCGTCTTTTTTGTAGCGAAGAGTGTATATGGTAAACAGTGAAAAGATAAAAAGGTAGTTCTGATAGCCCAACAGAAATTGCAACACTTTTTTTATCAGCGCCTTCATTAAAATTCGGATATTTGCCGCAAATTTACCATAATATTTATCTATTCAGTGCATTTTTCCCCTTTAATCCGATAATGGAGTGAAGATCGCGGTAAATACCCGGTTGCTTATCAAGGACAAACTTGACGGCATAGGCAGGTTCACCTGTGAATCCTTCCGGCGTATCACCCAGCAGCATCCGGAGCACGATTTTTACTTTCTCTTTGACCGGCCTTATAATGAATCCTTTGTCTTTTCGCCCAATGTTATACCCGTTGTCGTCGGCCCTCCTGCAAGGCATGTCCTTCTCTACCTTTTCTGGTTTGAGATATCCCTGCCTCATGCTCTTCAAAAGATCAAGCCTGATCTGTTCATCTCTCCCGACGGATTTTTATCACTAGCCACACGGGTGCCCTCCATGGCTGTCATCCATGACCTGAACTTTGAATATTACCCCGGGGATCTTCCCAGGGAGGTCAGCTGGTATTACAGGCATTTCTTTCCGCGTTTTGCCAGAAAAGCACAGCGCATCGCCACAGTTTCCAATTATTCAAAGAATGACATAACCCGGTTGTACGGCATCTCTCCGGATGTCATTGATGTGGTGTACAATGGTGCCAATGAGGTATTCCGGCCATTGGATGAACCTGAAAAAGCGGCTGTCAGGGAAAAATACACCGGCGGGGCACCGTATTATATTTTCATTGGCGCACTTCATCCACGCAAGAACCTCTCCTCCCTTTTCAGCGCGTTTGACGTTTTCAGGCACAGGCACACTTCAGCCTGCAAACTAATGATCGTAGGATCCAGGATGTGGTGGACCAGACCCATCCGTGATGCCTATGAATCCATGGAGCACAAAAATGACGTGATCTTCACGGGCAGGCTTGCCCTTGAAGAGCTTCACCAGGTCCTTGCATCGGCGCATGCCTTAACATATGTGTCGTATTTTGAAGGGTTTGGAATTCCGGTAGTAGAAGCTTTTGCCTGTCATACACCGGTCATTGCATCCAACCTTACTTCTCTGCCCGAGGTGGCAGGTGAAGCTGCACTGCTGGTGGATCCTTTTTCCATCGAACAGATTGCCGGGGCGATGGACCGCCTCTTTACTGACGAATCGCTGCGCAGGGAACTGATCATCAAAGGGGATGAACAGGGAAAGAAGTTCAGCTGGGATAAAACAGCAGGCCGACTTTGGACTTCGATCGAGACAGTGCTTCAGGATATTCAAAAGAATCCGTTATGAATATTTTGCTGTTAGGTTCAGGAGGGCGCGAACATGCCCTTGCGTGGAAAATCGCAAAAAGCAAACAGCTCTCCAGGCTTTACATAGCGCCAGGCAATGCGGGGACCAATGATGTGGGG
Source organism: Bacteroidales bacterium (assembly GCA_028716265.1). GTDB lineage: Bacteria > Bacteroidota > Bacteroidia > Bacteroidales > JAGONC01 > JAGONC01. The sequence goes on from JAQUQD010000034.1 coordinate 26,730, forward strand.
ACCAACGTGGCCATTTCCGCCGACGACTTTGAGCAGGTGGCAGAATTCGTCCACCGTCACGCCATCCATATGGTGGTGGTTGGGCCGGAAGCTCCTCTGGTTTACGGGATCGTTGACTTCCTTGAAAAACATCCGCTTACCCGCCAGGTGATGGTCATCGGGCCACCTGCTGCAGGGGCGCGTCTGGAAGGCAGCAAGGTGTTCGCCAAGGAATTTATGCGCCGGCATGGGATACCCACCGCAGCCAGTGAACGATTCGGCAGGGACACACTGCAGGATGCCCGTTCGTTCATTGGCAGCCGCAGGTCACCCTTCGTGCTGAAGGCAGATGGACTGGCTGCAGGGAAAGGAGTGCTGATATGCCATCACAGGGAGGAAGCCCTGGCCGGACTGGATGAAATGCTGGTGCATGACCGGTTCGGAAAAGCCGGGCACCAGGTGCTGATCGAAGAGTTCCTCACCGGTATAGAGCTTTCCGCCTTCGTCATCACCGACGGAAAAGAGTACAGAATTCTACCGGAAGCCAAGGATTACAAACGAATCGGCGACGGGGATACCGGACCCAACACAGGCGGCATGGGATCGGTCTCTCCTGTCCCGTTCGCAGATGACACGTTCAGGGAAAAGGTGGAGAGACAGGTTATCCTTCCTACCATCCGCGGACTTCAGCAAGAGAATATTCCTTTCAAAGGATTTCTTTTTTTTGGCCTGATGAATGTGGGAGGTGAACCTTATCTGATCGAATATAATGTCAGGATGGGCGACCCGGAGGCAGAGGTGATCATGCCCCGCATTAAAAATGATCTTCTGGAATTGTTCGAGGCCACCTACACCGGCAGGCTCAGGGAGATGACCGTACGGATCGATCCCCGCGTCTGTACAGCGGTTATCCTGGCTTCGGCAGGTTACCCCGGAGCCTACGAAAAAGGAAAACGCATACTGAATATGGACAAAATCGCAGGGAGCTTTGTCTTCCATGCGGGTACCGCAAGGGATCCCCGGTCAGGGGATATCGTCACCAGCGGGGGAAGAGTGCTGGCAGTATCCAGCCTTGGAAAAGACCTCAAAGAAGCACTGGGAATATCTTATGAGAACTCACGGCTCATTGCCTTTGAGGGCAAGTATTTCAGGAACGATATCGGAAATGACTTACTTATTGACTGAATGAGATGATCATCCATTTTCATAAAAAGCCGTTCAATTCCCAGCTGTTTATCTTCATCTTTTTTATTCTGTTGCTGTGGGTGGATGCCATGATCTTTCCCATAGGGCCTGTTTCCCTGTCCTATCAGACTCCTCTTTATACCGGCCTGACTATCCTTCTTCAAAAGATCCCTGTCCGGCTCAATGTCGTATTTGCCTTCCTGCTCGTTGCCATACAGGCGGTGATCATTAACTCATCGCTGATCAACCACAAGATCATCACACGGAATACACTGCTCCCCTTTCTGATCTATTTCGTCCTGATGAGCTATTCACCCGATGTTCAGACTGTACATCCTGTATTGATTGCCAACCTGTTCCTGATCCTTGCGCTGAACCTGAACCTGAGCATTTACCTTAAACCGGAACCATATAAAGAAATTTTCAACAGCACCTTCTTCATTTCACTTGCATCCCTCTTCTACCTGCCCGCTCTGGTCTTCCTGATTCTGGTATGGATCAGTCTTCTGGTATACCGCATCTCCTCGCTCCGTGAATGGATCATTACCATTAGCGGACTGCTTGCCCCATACCTCTTCATCGCCTTCTATTATTACTGGACCGACTCTTTTGGAGTATTCCTCCAGGATTATATCGGGAGCATGTTCGGGTTTCACCCGTTTCATATTGCCTTTACAAAACCATTGCTGGGAGAGACTTATATCCTCCTGGGTGTGATCATGGCTATGCTGCTGATCATCGGTTTTGTCAAGATCTCACTTGAAACGACCGAGAAGGTCATCACGGTAAGAAAGAGAATGAATGTGATCATCTTCTGGGTTTTCATTACCTTGGTTAGCTTCCTCTGGGCATCCGATCATTTGCTGATTCATGCCTGTATGCTGGCTATCCCAGCCTGCATACTGATTTCGTACTTCTTTTCTGGCATCCGGCGTATTGCTGTTGCCGAGATATTTTTCACCATGATCATCCTTCTGATCGCTGTCATCAAGTTGTTGAACAGGCTTGAAGCATAAAACACCGGATGATGCTGATCCGACATTATAAAAAAGGGCTTCTGGAGGCAGGCTGTGATGAGGCAGGACGGGGCTGCCTGGCCGGACCCGTATTCGCAGCAGCAGTGATCCTGCCGGAAGGATTCACTCATTCCATGCTGAACGATTCCAAAAAGCTTTCTCCATTATGGCGCTCACGCCTTTATGATGTCATCTGCGCCGAAGCTGTCGCCTGGTCGGTGGCCTTTGCCACACCACAGGAGATCGACCGGATGAACATCCTTCAGGCCTCCTTCCTGGCCATGCACAGGGCAATCCATTCACTGACCGTTAAGCCCGGATTTTTACTGATCGATGGCAACCGGTTTAACAAATATGATGACATTCCGTATGTTTGCATCATCAAAGGCGACAGTAAATATATGTCCATCGCTGCAGCCTCTGTTCTTGCCAAAGTAAGCAGGGACAGGTACATGATCTCGGAACACGACAAGTATCCTGACTACAGGTGGGATCTCAATAAAGGTTACCCCACCCCCCTACATAAAAAAGCCATCAGTGAACTAGGACTTTCCCCTGAGCACAGACTCACATTTCGATGCAACGAACAACTTAGATTCAAATTCCAATAGTGCCTCCGATCTTAAAAAAAATACTGCCCTACGTCGCCGGTTTTCTCCTGGCTGTGATCCTCCTAGTCGCCATCCATCGGATCTTTTTCAGGTCAGCTCCGTCAAGGGGGAGTGAAGAGATATTACGGATGGTGCCTGCGGATGCGGTGTGCATCATCGAATCTTCCAAGCCGGCGGACATGCTGAAAGGGATCAGACAGACATCCATGTGGAAGGATTTCATGAAGATCAGAGAAATCCGCAGCAGCGAGACGCTCTTTATGAGAACGGACACGATGTTGACACTTTACCGGAATCTAAAGAAAACCATGTCAGAATACCCTGCTGTTGCAGGGATCCATATGGCAGCGGACAGCACTCCCTGCGTGCTTCTCATCCTTGAGGTCCCATCAAGAATACAACGTACCGCATGGCACCGTTTTTTGGATGATATGGCTGAGGGGAGGGAGAAGGCCTCAGCCAGGCACCTGGGGAAAAAAATTCACATCATAAAAAATACGTCAGGCACGGGTGGCTTTTACTATACCTACCTGAAAAATTATTTGCTCGCCAGCAATGATTCCGCTCTTCTCTGCCAGATCATGGAGCAGACCGGCAGCGGGAACCAAACACCTGCCGATGATCCATCCTTCATTAAAGTGATGGCCACAACAGGAAAAAAGGTGAACACACACCTCTTCCTCAATCATTCCAGAATGAAAATGGCTTTGCCCACACTCTTTGGAAAGGGTCTGCATGGCCTCACAGACAGCCCTTATTTTCCTGACGGCTGGTCGGCATTCGATGTGACCGTTAAAAACAATGAGTGCATCCTCAGCGGGTTCACCGCTCTGAGTGACCCATCCGGTCCCTTCAATATGCTTTTTCATGCAACAGATCCTTCAGATATTTCCATCCAACGGATCCTGCCATTTAACACCGTTTTCAGCATCCAGGCCTGCACCGGGGATTTCAGGAATTTTTTCGGGAAGATAAGAAGCATCCGAGGAATGGGTGACACATTGTTTACAACAACCGTCCGGTCGCTACGGGATCCCACAGTCAGCATTGACCTTGAAAAAAGGATCGAATCCATGGCAGGTCCAGAGATATGCCTAGCCTTCACCGGCTCTGTAATATCCTCACATGAGCAGAACACCTACATCATTCTCCGTTCGTCGCAGATGGAAACCAGCCTTGTCAGCCTTGACCTGCTTTCGGATCCGGATAAAAATGCGACGATGCAGCTGGGTCAGCACATAATCCGGAGACTGATCATCCCCAATCCCTTTGTCTGTCTGTTTTATGATTCACTTAAGCACCATAACCGGATGGAATGGTTCACCACCCTTGATGATTATATAGTCTTCGGGGAAACAAAGGCAAGCGTTCATCGATTCCTCAGCTATTACCTTTCGGGAAGGACAATGACCGGCGATCCTTCCCGGTCGGCATACCTGGATTATTTCCCCGAAAGATCCAACCTTTCGTTCAACATCAATGCGCGGTTCGCAGGAGATGACCTGTTGGAGTTCCTGGATGATTCCGTGAGATCCTTCGTACTCCTCCACAAAGACCTGCTCAGTCGTTTTGAAGGCCTGGGAGTTCATTTCATGGCCATGAATGATATGTTCTATACGACTGTGCACCTGAATTACAATCCTTCCTTTGTCGGGGAGTCGCCCTATGTGTGGAAAGTCAGACTGGATGGCCCCATCATCAAGGGACCCCTGCTAATTGATAATCCTGTTACGGGTAAGGGAAATGTGGTCGTTTTTGATCAAACCGATCAAATGGTGCTGATCGACGAAAATGGGGTGATCCGGTGGAAAAGAAAACTCAGCAGCAATGTTCTGAGCGATGTTTTCCGGGTCGACCAGGGGCATGATCATCAACCTCGCCTGCTCTTTAATACGACCGATTCGATCTATCTCTTAGACCTCGAAGGCCGGTTAGCTTCGGGTTATCCTCTGGCGGTGCCTGCAGGTGCGGGTAACGGGCTGACGGTACTGGATTACGCGAACGACCGGACCTACAGGATCATCCTTGCGACCAAAGACCGGAAAATACTCAACCTGGATATCTCAGGCAATCCGGTGAAGGGGTGGAACAACCCTCCCATTGGAGCGGATCTGACCAGCCCGGTACAGCATGTTGTGGCTGCGGGAAAGGATTACCTTATCTTCTCACAAAAGGACGGAAAAGTGCTGATGACCGACCGTAAAGGGAACGTACGGCTGAGACCTGATAAATCGTTCCACCATTCTGACCATGCGGATTTCTATCCGGATGCTGACCGCCTGCACGGGATCATGTACAGCACCGATGTCAATGGCAACGTGGTCTTTGTCACAGGCACGGGCGCCACGAAAAAGGTCAGTGTCGGCGATTACCTGCCCGATCATTTTTTCCTGTCTGAAGATTTCAACATGGATAAGAAAGCGGACTTCATCTTCCTGGATAAGAATCGCATATCCGTCCATTCCCAAAACCGGAAACTGATCGCGGAAGTACCCTTTCCGGAAGTGATCAGTCATCCGCCGGCGGTGTTTGTTCTCCCCGCCCGCAGTACATACCTTGGATTCTATTCCGGTGAGTCAGGAACTATTTATTTGCTTTCAAAGGAAGGCTTTGCGGACTGGGTGAAGGATATCAAAAGCGACCGTCCCTTCCAGATCGGGTACCTTGACAATCGAGTATCCCTTCATTTGATCGCCGGTTACAGGGACGAAGTTTTCAACTATCTGTTTGAATGATCACCTGTTAAGGCAGGGGGACATCTTTATTCAAGCGTATGAGCTGTCCTTCGGTGAGAGGGGTGCCTTTCCGCATCCCGTTCATCCTGTATAATGCTTTTGAACGCACTGCATAGTGCTGACCAATATCATGCATGGTCTGCCAGTGCATGATCACATGGTAATCATAGGGTGATTTTTTCTTTTTTCGTTCGATGTAGATGATCTGTCCATCATAAGGAGCGCCTCTTTTCGGGAGTTCGTTGTATTTTGGGATCTGGTAGGAGTATATGTTGAAGTCGCTGGCAATTTTGTAATACGAATCATTCTTCCTGGCCAGGATGAGCTTCACTCCATTGTTTTGATAGATCCTGCGAAAAGTTAAATAGAAGCTTTCCGACGGAATGCTGTCCACCGCTTTCTCAAGGAATGCCATCATAGTATCTGTCTGGATCTCAGATCCGTTAACAATTAGCACCTTGTTGGGGATGTACTGGTCGTCGAGAATAAAGAGGGAATGCTCCTCAATGATTTTGATCAGCCGGTTGGCATATTCAGGATTGGTGGCATAACCGGCCGTTTTCAATCCCTTCGCCCAGCCCCTGTAATCCTTGATATCAAGGTCGAACAGGAACCTGTACCTTTCGCGCGAGGTAAGAAATAATGAATGATCGACATAAGATTCATAGGGAGAGTCATATTTGCGGAAGCATTCGTCCTTTTCATCGTCATCCTTGAAATAGGTCTTTCCGGTCCAATCGTTCTTGCATTTGATCCCGAAATGATTGTTGGCCAGCCGTGCAAGCTCGCTGTTACCGTTGTCGGTTTCCAGCAGGCCCTGGGCAAGGGTGATGCTTGCAGGTATCCGGTACAGGTTCATCTCGTTGATAGCGATGACCTTGTATTTCCTGATATAATCCTCGGCCGACATTCTTTCCCAGGCCTGGGAAAGTACCTGGGCCGGCAAAAGGATCAGGCTCAAAAAAACGATCAGCAGGCCGAACTTCATCATCTATATTTTCAGGATCACTTGAACAAAAGTATCCTTTACTCGCACGATCTTCCAGGTCGATGGAATATTGTTTTCTACACATGGGTGTTAATAACACAAAATACCCTACTTTAGCCTGCAAAAATCTACCTAATACCCCTCCCCCATCGAGGCTGTGTCGAAATGAGTGTTCTGTATTTAACCACGGAGATCCTTTAGATTTGTGTTATTGACAGAGGAGAAATGAAAAAGCAAAATATTGAATGTAATGTATTGATTTTCTTTTCTTTTTGCTTCTTTTTCTTTTCTTTGTTGATAATTCACCAG
>JAQUQD010000035.1 GCA_028716265.1 Bacteroidales bacterium
TGTATTTCACCGAGATCTCCGGCGGAGGATGGGCAACCGACTTCTCTGTCAATTTGATCTGGTTCACAAAAAATATCTTCATCGGGACCGCAGTGAACTGGTCGAAAAATGCCTTACTGTGGAATCTCGTGCTTGACCAGTCCTATGGTCCCACAAACAACGGATGCCAGGATTGCCGGGGGGTGGTGACCCTGAACACAGCAAACGGGAAGATCACCAAAAATGAGGAATATTATGCCATGGCTCATTTTTCAAAATTTGTCAGACCCGGTGCCGTGAGGATTGCCGCACCGCTGCCAGTGGAACTGACTGGCGTCAGTTCTGTCGCGTTCCAGAATCCGGACGGATCCAAAGCCATAATCCTGTGCAACGAAAGCTCCGCATTCCAGACATTTACCGTGAATTACAACAAGAAATACTTCAGTTATTCCCTTGCTCCCCAGGCGGTTGTTACGCTTGCATGGTAAAAACACTGAAGTGCTGTTTTTTTAAGAAATTGATAAATACATGAATACATCCTCCATGAAAAAAACGATCCTGAGCATCATGCTCGCTTTATCCTGTTCGATCCCTTATGCACAACCCAGTATGAAGATCGACGTCACCAACCGCGATGTACTGATCTATACGACTGCCGAAAACACGGAGTACAGGCTGACCAGGACGAATGCAATACCTTTTTCCCGGTACGGACAACCCTTTGAGAATCAACCATGTGTATTCGCTGATCCATCCGAAATTTTCCAGACTTTCGTTGGCATAGGTGCTGCATTGACTGACGCAGCAGCAGAAACATTCGCTCAACTTTCTGCTGAAACACAGGAGGCATTCCTGACTGCCTGTTTTGATAAAACAGAAGGGATCGGATATTCTCTTGCCCGGACCAACATGAACAGCTGTGATTTCTCCAGCAGGAGTTACACCTATGTCGAAGACAACGATACGTTGTTGGCATCATTTTCCATTGCACATGATGAACAGTACAAGATTCCTATGATCAGGCGTTCGATAGTGGCGGCAGGAGGACAACTTCCCCTATACATCAGCCCATGGAGTCCACCAGCCTGGATGAAGGATAATCACAACATGCTTCAGGGTGGTAAACTGCTTCCGGCCTTTTATCAGTCATGGGCCGATTATTTTGTAAAATTCATCCAGGATTATGAAAACCTGGGAATCCCGGTATGGGGACTCACCGTACAAAACGAGCCTATGGCCAGGCAAACGTGGGAATCCTGCATGTACACTGCCGCTGAGGAAAGGGACTTCATCAAAAATTACCTGGGGCCAACACTCAGGGCTAACAGACTCGGTGAAAAACACCTCATCGCGTGGGATCACAACCGTGACCTCATCTATCACAGGGCATCGTGCATCTTCAGCGATACGGCAGCTGCAAAGTATGTGTGGGGAATCGGCTTCCACTGGTACGAAAGCTGGACAGGGGCTCCTATTCCCGAGAATGTTCGGCGTGTGACAGAGGCATGGCCCAGGAAGAACCTGCTGCTCACCGAAGCATGCAACTACCCTTTCAGCTGGCTGACCTTCAACCAATGGCACTGGGGCGAGAACTATGGTAGCGCCATGATCCATGATTTCAACAACGGAGCCTGCGCGTGGACCGACTGGAATATCCTCCTTGACGAGAACGGCGGGCCCAACCATGCCAGGAATTTCTGCTTCGCCCCCATTCATGCAGACACCCGGAAGGACACACTGCATTTCATGAACTCCTACTATTATATCGGTCATTTTTCAAAATTCATCCATCCAGGCGCACGCCGCATCGCCTGCTCATCCAGCAGAGCTCAGCTGCTCACGACCGGTTTCAGGAATCAGGACGGCAGCATCGCCGTCATTGTGATGAATCAGGGAGATACCGAGATCAGGTACCGCTTTTATGTAGATGAAATGGCGATCGAGACCACCATACTGCCGCATTCGATCACAACCCTGGTTTTTTAAGCCAGTCCAGGGATACACGTGTGAAATAAAGCTGAAACTCCTCATATTCTCCGTTTTCGTAAAAGCATCCGATGGTCCCGTCGCTCAGGATCGTAAGACAGGAATAGCCACTCAATCCGGGATTGAGAACCCTGGAAACCGGCCATGTGGCGCCTTCATCGTAACTGAGGAAAAGAGTGAGGTTTTTTCGGGTGGTCGGGTGTGCGGCTATGGAGAAAAGTAGCCGGCTCCTGTCATAGCCATCCAACACCGAAGTGTAACGGACGAAATCCCCATTGACAGCCGGATCGGTCAGCTCATACTGGTAACAGGGAGTGCCCCAGGAGTCTCCTCCATCCTCACTGACGACGATCTTCCGGCAGTCGGGCGTCCGGTTCCGTATGTTCATCATCAGGTTTCCGTTATCCAGTTCCACGATCTTGGCCTCATCGCCCACAGCTGATGCCATAGCGGGTTTATAATTCCATGACTGTCCTCCGTCATCACTGTAGATCATAAAATTGGAGATGACGTTGCCCGAGTCCTGACGAACGCCGATGGCTCCGACGATCCTGCCGGAGCGCATCTGGTGTGCGCTTCCCGAAGCGAGCCATGCAGCATACCAGCCAGGGGCATAGATCTGGCCGGTGTGTTCCGTAGGTGCACTCCACGTCATGCCGTTATCCCGGCTACGGCAGACCTGAAAACGAATGGGGTGGAGGGGAGTGGACTGAAACAGTCCCTGGTGTGAGGCAAACATGCACAGTAGATTTCCTGTATTCCGGTCCTTTACCAGTGAAGGATCGCTGGCTCCAAAAGCGTCGAAATCAGCGATGGTGGCTGCCTCCGACCAGCTGTCGCCCATATCCGTGCTGCGCCGCACCATGATGTCAATGTTGTTCGGCAGGTCGCCGGGCACATCCCGTCGCGCATCCACCGCCACGACAATGGATCCGTCATCCGCCGTTATCACGGCAGGGATGCGGAAATTCACCGATCCGTAATCACCGCCGGAGAACAGCAGTTTATGCTCCAGCACGATCAGCCTGGCATCGCCTGTGGTTCCGGAAGCGAGTGTATAAACCCGGCCTCCCAACGTAATTACATTGATCTCACCCTTCAGAAAATTTCCTTCAGCAGCGTCGGGCGACAGGTCCGCCGTAACCCAGAAATGGTTGAATCCTTCTTTCAGCAGTTGGTTGCCGGTAACCATTATGGTTCCTTCCTGTGGAGCCGCTGTCCCAAACAGATGATCCGTTGTTAACCTCGGGTTTCCGGCAGTATAATAAACCTTTACTCGGTCAAGGTCCGACAGGCTGGTGGTGCCGTTCAGCTCGAATTCAATGGCTGTCATTTCCAATGGACTTTCACTTCCTTCGGTTTCGATTCTCACTGCAATGATTCGCTCATTGGCTTCACCCCTGCCAACCGGGATGCTGGTTGTTATGACCGTACTTTCCTTGTAAACCATCTCCGTTTGGAATCCAGCTTCTCTTCCAGGGGATTGTATCATGCCCTCCTGGGGGAAAACACCCGGGGTAGCTGTCCAAAAAGCAACTATTAGAGCGGCCAGATATTTTTTCCTCATTAAGACTGGATTGTTCATATTTCTTTCACTTAGCTGATAAATGATCTCCAGCATAGTAAACGGCATTCCTTTTCAAGCCAAATTTAGGTAATTATTATTGAATGAGAGAAACACGTAAGCTCACCGCCACTATGTTTACCGATGTCATCGGCAAGAGGACAGAATGGATGACTTAAGAAAGGTTTGAGATTTGTATATTTTCACAACTTCCATATATTTGTGTTTTATTCGATAATCCATAGTGCCGTAGACACAAAAGTACGGTAGTGCCATAGGCACAAAAGTACGATAGTGCCGTAAGCACGACAGTACGGTAACAGCTATGACCTATCAACTCCTCTGGCAACCCGACCCCGGCAACGCAAAGAAGTCGCGGATGTACGACTTCATGCAGCACGTGAACAAAAAATTCGGAAGTTCCTTCAATGATTACCATCAGCTTCACCGGTGGAGTATCGAACATCCAGCAGACTTCTGGGGTACGTTCTGGCATTACAGCGGGATCATCTTTTCCAAAGATTACGACCAGGTGGTGGATGATCCGAAAAAGATGCCAGGCGCAAAATGGTTCCAGGGTGCCCGGCTGAACTTTGCCGAAAATCTGCTCAAGTACCGGGATCAGCGGACAGCAATCATTTTCAGGGGGGAGGGGATAAGTCAACAGTCAACAGTCAGCAGTCAGCAGTCAGCAGCCTGTCCTGATGAGCGAAGCGAAATCAGGATCAGCAGTCAGCAGCTTTTCCATGGCGAGCGGAGAATTACAAATCGTGAATTGCATGATCAGGTGCACAGGGTGGCTGAAGGGCTCAGGAGGCTCGGGGTGAAAAAAAACGACCGGGTAGCGGGATTCATGCCCAACATACCGGAAACTGTCATTGCTATGCTGGCCACCTCTTCTATCGGGGCGATCTGGTCATCCTCATCACCTGATTTCGGGATCAAGGGCGTGCTCGACCGGTTCAGCCAGATCGAACCCAGCGTGATCTTTGCCGTGGATGGCTATTCCTATAACGGAAAACGTTTCGATTCCCAGGAAAAGCTCCGCGGTATCCTCAGCCAGCTTCCCACCATCAGAAAGGTGGTCATGGTCAATTTTACAGGAAACCTTGATACTTCATCGATCCAAAATGCCATATCCTGGGAAGAACTGGCCCAACCCGTCACCGGCGAGATGACCTTTGAGCAGCTCCCCTTCGACCATCCGTTGTACATCATGTACTCCTCCGGCACGACCGGACTTCCCAAAAGCATCGTCCATTCCCAGGGCGGCACGCTGATCCAGCACATGAAAGAACTGATGCTGCACTGCGATGTGCGTAAGGACGATGTGGTCTTTTATTTCACCACCTGCGGCTGGATGATGTGGAACTGGTTCGTGAGCGCCCTGTCACTGGGAGCCACCATCGTCTGCTACGACGGCAATCCATTCTACCCCGAACCTGCCTCCCTCATCAAAATGGCAGATGAGCTGAATTTCACCCTGTTCGGCACCAGCGCTAAATACATCGCCTCGCTGGAAGCTGCCGGCGTGAGACCAAAGGAAATATCGGATTTTCCAAAAATGAGGATCATAACTTCCACCGGTTCACCATTATCAGACGAAAGCTTCGGGTACGTCTACCGCGAATGGAAAAAGGATGTGCAGCTGGCTTCGATCTCCGGCGGGACGGACATCATCTCCTGTTTTGTCCTTGGAAGCCCTGTCCTACCTGTTTATAAAGGCGAGATCCAGTGCAGCGGGCTGGGAATGGACGTCGACAGCCTGGATGAGCAGGGAAATTCCGTCCGGGAAGAAAAAGGCGAGCTTGTCTGCAAGACCGCCTTCCCCTCCATGCCCATCTATTTCTGGAATGATCCCACGGGAGAAAAATACCGCAACGCCTATTTCACGGATTATGAAGGTATCTGGAGGCATGGCGACTATATCCGCATCAGCGATCACGGAGGGATCACGATGTTTGGCCGCTCTGATGCCACGCTTAATCCCGGTGGTGTCCGCATCGGTACCTCCGAGATTTACCGGGTCCTCGAAAGTATGGTAGAAATCGCCGACGCCGTGGTGATCGGGCAGCAGTTCCAGGGCGATGAGCGGGTGATCCTTTTCGTGCAGATGCGGAAGAATTACGAGCTGACGGAAGAGGTCATCAAAAAGATCAAGGCCAGCATCCGCACCAGCTGCAGCCCGCGGCACGTACCGGCCATTATTATGGAAACGCCCGGCGTGCCCTATACGCTAAATGGCAAAAAGGTCGAGATCGCCGTGAAGAAAATGATCCATGGTGAAGATGTGCTCAACCGCGATGCGCTGGCCAACCCGCTGGTGCTGGATTACTTCCGGGATCTTCAGATCCCTGAAAATATGTAAATTTGTTTCTGTATTTTCCCTAATTTAAAACCCATTTTACTATTCTCAGTTCTTAATTCTTAATTTAAAACATATGATGAATTACCCCAAAAAAGTAACCATCGGTGAAATAACCGTGCGCGACGGCTTTCAGCATGAAGAGCATTTCATTCCGACCGAAGCCAAACTTTGGATCCTGGAACAGTTGATATTGGCCGGATTCAAATACATCGAGGTGACCAACCTCGGCAATCCCAGGGGAATGCCCCAGTTCAGGGACGCGGACGCCTTGTTCAGGGGGATACGGAACAGCAAAAAGGTGAAAGATAACCTGCAGGACGTCGTGCTGACCGCTATCACGATCCGTGAAAAAGCCATCGAACGCGCGATCCAGCTCCGGCAGGAAGGCATCGGCCCCGACCGGATCCTGCTGATGGTCTCCACCAGCGAGTCGCACCACAAGCGGAATTCAGGGCTGAGTCTGGCCGACTACTGGAAGATGTCGGAAGAATGGATCCCAAAAGCGCATGATGCCGGCATACTGGTCAACGGCACCGTCAGCACCATCTGGGGCTGCCCCATCGAAGGCCCCACAGAAATGTCAAAAGCCATCGAATTCACCAAACGCTGGTTCGACATCGGCGCTGACGACGTGGAACATGCCGACCACGACGGCTCCGCATCCCCTGACCGCGTCTATAAATACTATTCGATGCTGCTGGATGCTATCCCGACACCGGAAAAACACGTCGTCCACTTCCACACTACACGCGGATGGGGCCTGGCCAACGTGCTGGCAGCACTGCAGGCCGGAATGACCAACTTCGAGAGCACCATGGGCGGCATCGGCGGCCAGCCCGCCAACTTCTTCGACGGATATCCCGTCGCAGGAACAGGCAAATACTATTACGATGATCCGAATATCGTTGGACTGGTCACCACCGAAGATATGGTGGTGATGTTGGACGAAATGGGTATTGATACACAGGTAAACGTGGATAGGGTGCTCGATATCGGCCGGATGGTCGAGAAGATCGTCGGCCGCCGTCTCCGCTCCGAAGCCATCCGCAACGGACGCATCCCGAAGGAGTTGACAGGAAGATGATTAATTTCAAATCTACTCATACTCCAATATCTCCGCTTCCCCATTCATGATGCTGATCCCCGACATCATCAGCGCCTCGAAACTGTTGACGCTGGGATAGAGCATCACGTCGGCGATTTTGCTCACCCGGTTGGTCACGTTCCTGATGAACCGCTGGCTGTTGAAAATATTCCCGGATAACAGGATCGCATCCACATTCCCTTCGAGTACCGTTGCCATGGCGCCGATTTCCTTGGAGACCTGGTAAGCTAGGGCATAGGAATAGAAGGTCGCCGTGTCGTCGCCCGACATGATCCGCTTGTCGATCTCATTGATACTGCTCGTGCCAAGATAGGCAGCATACCCTCCTCCTTCGGTGATCATCCGGATCATCTCCTCTTCGGTGTATTTTCCGCTGAAGCACATCCTGACCAGGTCCCCAACGGGCAGAGTTCCGGTGCGGGATATTGAAAACGGTCCATCCCCGTCAAAGGTGTTGTTTACGTCAATCACCCGGCCCTGCTTGTGGGCACCCACAGAGATCCCCTCACTGCCAATGTGTACCACCACCAGGTTGAGCTCTTCGTATTTCCGGTGTACCGAACGGGCGTATTTCCTGGCGACAAACTTATGGCTAAGCGCATGGAAAATGGATTTCCGCTTGAACAGGGGATGCCCCGAGACCCGGGCCACATCGTCCAGCTCATCCACCACGATCGGGTCCATAATGTAGGCCTTTTTCCCAAGTGACTCGGCAATATCCGCCGCTATCAGTCCGCCCAGGTTAACGGCATGCTTGCCCAGCAGCCCGATACGAAGATCCTCCTTCATCCGCTCGTTGATCTCATAGATACCCGACTTCAGAGGTTTGACCAATCCACTCATGCCCATGACCACCTCGATCAGGTCGGCATTGATATCATTTTCTGTGAGTTCCTTCAGGATAAGGTTCCTGCGCCAGTCCTTCTGGTCAATGACGTCCCTGAAACGGGCAATTTCCTGTGGTGAATGCTTAATGGTCTTAAGAAAGATCAATTCCGTACCCAGATAGACGGCAACCTTGGTTTCATAGGGTTCAGGGTAAATGATAAGTATTTTCCGGTCAGCCATAATGTGGATGATTTACATGTTTCTTCTGTATTGCCCCCCCACTTCGAAGAGGGAGTCGGTGATCTGTCCAATGGAACAATATTTTGAGCATTCCATGAGCTGCTCGAAAACATTCAGGTTGTTCAGCGCCGCATGCTGGAGATCCTGCAATGCCTTGCCTGCTTTCCCGGCCTGTGTTTTATGAAGCTCCTTCAGCATGGAGATCTGGTATTTCTTTTCTTTCACGGTGGCACGGATCACTTCGCCCGGAGTCACCGTCGGTGATCCTTTCGATGACAGGAAAGTGTTCACTCCCATGATCGGAAGTTTACCGCTATGCTTCATGTGCTCGTAATAGAGCGACTCTTCCTGGATCTTCCCCCGCTGGTACATGGTCTCCATGGCGCCCAGCACCCCGCCGCGCTCCGCAATCCGGTCAAATTCGGATAAGACCGCCTCTTCGACAAGATCGGTCAGCTCCTCGATGATGAACGATCCCTGCAGCGGGTTCTGGTTCTTTGCCAGCCCCAGCTCGTGGTTGATAATCAGCTGGATGGCCATAGCCCGGCGCACCGATTCCTCGGTTGGGGTGGTGATGGCCTCGTCGTAGGCATTGGTGTGCAGCGAGTTGCAGTTGTCGTAAATGGCGTACAGTGCCTGCAGCGTCGTACGGATGTCGTTGAAGTCGATCTCCTGGGAGTGCAGCGAGCGGCCCGAGGTCTGGATGTGGTACTTCAGCTTCTGGGAACGTTCGTTGGCGCCGTATTTCAGCTTCATCGCCTTGGCCCAGATCAGACGCGCCACGCGACCGAGTACCGAGTACTCCGGATCGATCCCGTTGGAAAAGAAAAACGAGAGATTGGGGGCAAAATCATCCACCTTCATACCCCTGGAGAGATAATACTCCACATAGGTAAATCCGTTGGACAGCGTGAACGCCAGCTGGGAGATGGGATTGGCACCTGCCTCGGCAATATGGTAACCTGATATGGAAACAGAGTAGAAATTCCGGACGTTATGCCTGATGAAATACTCCTGGATGTCGCCCATAAGCTTCAGGGAGAAATCGGTCGAATAGATGCACGTGTTCTGCGCCTGGTCTTCCTTGAGGATATCCGCCTGCACCGTGCCCCTGACCGTCCGGAGCGTATGGGCCCTGATCTTTTCATAGACGTCCAACGGCAGCACCTGATCCCCGGTGATTCCCAGCAACAGCAGGCCCAGCCCGTCGTTCCCCCTGGGAAGCTCTCCCTGGTACTGCGGACGTCGTGTTCCCTTTTCCTGATAGACCGCTTCGATCTTCCGGGTGACTTCCTCCACCAGTCCTTGTTCCCGGATATACAGTTCGCACTGCTGGTCAATGGCCGCATTCATGAAATACCCCACCATCGTGGGCGCAGGGCCATTGATGGTCATCGATACGGACGTCTTCGGATCACACAGGTTGAAACCGGAATACAGCTTCTTGGCATCATCCAGGCAGGAGATGGATACACCGGAATTCCCTATCTTGCCATAGATATCCGGCCGGATGTGGGGATCGTTGCCATACAGGGTGACCGAATCGAAAGCCGTGGAAAGCCGAACGGCTGGCATGCCGTACGATACGTAATGGAACCGTTTGTTGGTGCGTTCCGGGCCGCCTTCCCCAGCGAACATACGCGTGGGATCTTCCTCCTCGCGCTTGAAGGGGAACACGCCAGCAGCATACGGAAACTCGCCCGGTACGTTCTCACGAAGGTTCCATTTCAGGATATCGCCCCATGCTGTATATCCCGGCAGGAGGATCTTCGGGATCATCAGATGGGAAAGGGATTCGCTGTGGGTTTCCACTTTGATCTCCTTATCCCTGACCTTATAAATAAAATACGGATCTCGGTAGCACTTTTTCTTCTCTTCCCAGGTCTCCAGTACTTTTTTACTGGCACCGTCCAGCTTCAATTCATATTCATGGTAAAGTTTTTCCAGCCGGTCCCTCACGGGCTTATCCTGAATAGTTTCCTTCAGGGAATCCATAGAGGACCTGAGGCTGTAAAGCTTTTGGGCAACATCGGCCTGGTCCTCCGCCCAGTGGTTGTAATTCCGTACCGTGTCGGCAATTTCTGCCAGGTAGCGGGTACGGTTGGGGGGGATGATGAAGATCTTTTCCGAGAGCTCTGGGATGATCCTGGCTTTGGTGGCAAAACTGACTCCTGTTTTTTCTTCGATCAGGTGGATCAGGTTCTTATAAAAGTTGTTCACGCCGGGATCGTTGAACTGGGAGGCGATGGTCCCGTAAACGGGTATGGTTTCGGGATCCGCTGTCCAGAGAAGGTGATTGCGGATGTATTGTTTCTTCACGTCGCGCAGGGCATCCAGCGACCCGCGTTTGTCGAACTTGTTCAGTGCGATGATATCGGCAAAATCCAGCATGTCGATCTTTTCCAGCTGGATGGCAGCGCCGTATTCGGGGGTCATCACGTACATGGAAACGTCGCTGTGGTCAATGATCTCCGTATCGGACTGGCCGATGCCCGATGTTTCGAGCAGAATCAGGTCGAAGCCTGCGGCCTGCACGATGCACAGGGCGTCCTTCACATACTTCGACAGGGCGAGGTTGGACTGGCGCGTGGCCAGGGAGCGCATGTACACGCGGGGATGGTGGATGGAATTCATCCGTATGCGGTCGCCCAGCAGGGCGCCGCCCGATTTTCGTTTGGAGGGATCCACCGAGATAATGGCGATCCGTTTCTCCGGGAAATCGATCAGGAAGCGCCTGACGATCTCATCGATCAGCGAGGATTTGCCGGATCCTCCCGTGCCGGTGATGCCCAGCACGGGCGACTGTTTGCATTTCTTTGCCTCCTGGAGGGTCCCGATGATCTCCCGGACCGACTCAGGGAAATTCTCCGCCGCCGAGATCAGCCGCGCGATGGACCGATAATCCATGGCGATAATTTTCTGTACGTCAATATGGTTGTCGGATCCGGTCGGGAAATCGCACTTGGCCATCACGTCGTTGATCATTCCCTGCAGCCCCATTTTCCGTCCGTCGTCGGGGGAGTAGATCCCGGCGATGCCATAGGCATGCAGCTCATCGATCTCATGGGGAAGGATGGTCCCGCCCCCGCCGCCGAAGATCTTGATCTGTCCGCTCTCATTTTCATGCAGCAGGTCGTACATGTACTTGAAAAACTCAATGTGCCCTCCCTGGTAGCAGGTCACGGCGATGGCCTGGACATCTTCCTGGATGGCGCACTGCACGATCTCTGCCACGGAACGGTTGTGCCCCAGGTGAATCACCTCGGCGCCGGTGGACTGCAGGATGCGCCGCATCACGTTGATGGCCGCATCGTGCCCGTCGAACAGCGACGCAGCAGTGACGACCCGGATAGGATTCTGTGGCTTGTACGGTTTGGGGTCGGTCATGGGAAAATGAAACTGTTCAGGCAAAGATAAAGAATTCATTGTCATTTGTGGTCATTGATGGTCATTCATTGTTATTCATTGTTCAATTGTTCAATTGTTCAATTGCTAAATTGTTACCCCACCCCTGGGGGGGGGGGAGGGATTCCTAGCCGACCGGGGACCATTGACTGCTGACTAATGAACATTTGACACTCCTTCGCCTTACTTACACGGATATTGCCTAACTTTGAATCCATGATTTACCGGCTCCTGTATATAACACTGTTCATCCTGGCGGGATCGGTACCCTTCAGGCTTTTTGCACAACCGGACGCCGTGACAGGAATCCTGGCCACCGACTGCGGAAACGGAGGCAACGCAGGAGATATCTGTGTCTCATTTAACAAACCGGTAAACGAAGATACCATTGCTGAGTACAGGATCATGGTGCTACCGGAAGCGATGGTCAGCACCTTCACTCTCGAAATAGCCAACCTCATGCTGCATTATACGGTGGTCATGCCTTCCGACTCCAATGTATCCGTCCGGCTGGAGGAACAGGCCCCCGATGTCAATGGAAATCCGGTCACGGAGGAAAAAAAATATTACATCTTTGTTCTCAGCGTCGCGGCCGACACCCTGACCGGTCAGAATGCTCTCTCCGAGCCTTCCAATTTAATCATACTCTCATCTCACAATTACCTCTACGCCGGTCGGACAGATACTCCCATCATGCATTATGTTGATCCTGAACCTGATATAAGTATGGTAGCAGAATGGGACAGCAGCCAGGAATTCTATCTGGACCTGAACGGGGACGGAGCGGATGATTACAGGTTATCTTGCTTATTCAGCGGTGCAATCGCCTCCTACACCCGGAGCGCATCCATCACCGGCACCGCTCCCGGAAATCGGATTATTTCGTCCCGGCCCTCCGGCAATTTTCTGGTCAATAAACTGAACGTTGGCGATCCGCTGACCTATAACGATTCACTGGTGGCTGGAGAGTGCTTCTTAAGTCATTACGTATATTATGACGGACTGCCTGATTTTCAGGAAGGGTACTGGACAGGCGCTGAAGACAAGTATGCCGGACTGGTCATGTTCAATGGCAACGATACCCTCGTCGGATGGATCAAAATGAGCGTTCCCTCCTTTTCCAGCATCGTAATAAAAGAGTATGCCTGGACCGTTTACAGCCACAATACCAAGGCTGCCTTCACGTATGAGAAAAACGACTACGAGGTCCGGTTCACCAGCCTGGCAGAAGGGGAAAGTTCTGTCTACTGGGATTTTGGTGACGGAACCTTCTCCTGGGAAAGGGATCCCCTCCATATTTATACCATGGAAAAGGACTATTTGGTCATGCATAGTGCATTCAGCCTTTCAGGATCCTTCATGGCCTCGCAGGTTATCAACATCTGCGAAATGCCCACTTCTGACTTCACGTATGAACTGTCGAAATGGGGTCAGTTAACGCTCCACGACCAATCCCACATGGCAACGAAATATCGCTGGGATTTTGGAGATGGTATTGTTTCCACAGAGACATCTCCGGAACATTATTACCAGGAAGATGGCACCTACACTGTCTCTCTCCTCGTAACCAGAGGGGAATGTGCCGACTCGGCCAGCACAGTGGTGGAGGTCTGTATCTTCCCGAAAGCTGAATTCTATTATCAGGTCAACGGTATCGAGATCAACTTTTACAGTACCAGCATCAGGGCAGATTCCCTGTCCTGGGATTTCAGGGATGGCTCCGGATCCAGTCTTGCTAATCCGGTTCATACATTCAATATAACGGGCGAATACTACGTTCTGCTGCACGCATATAACGGTTGCGGCAAGGATTCCGTGACGCATATGGTATATGTGGGTCTGGAAGAAATGGATAAGGATGTACCGGTTTCCATTTATCCCGTTCCCGTATCTGACAAACTGTATATCCTGCCCACTTCAGCTTGTAAGGAAATGAAAGCCACCCTCTATAATGCTTACGGAAATATCATGCTTTCTTTGCAAAAAGATAATGGCGCGGAAGGAATGATCCTTCTTGATCTTACTAGTATGGCTGAGGGCGTTTTTTTCCTGCAGCTGACGCTGGATGATCGCGTTTATACGAGGAAGATTGTTGTAATGAGATAGCTTCAAGCTGCATGCTTCAAGCTCTAAGATCTGCAGGTCAACGGTCAACTAGGAGCCCCTCCCCTGGGAGGGGTCAGCGTCCCTTGTACATCTTCTCGTAGTAACTCAAATAATCCCCAGAAGTCACCTCATCGAGCCACTTCTGGTTCGCCAGGTACCAGTCAACGGTCTTCTCGAATCCTTCATCAAACTTCACCTCCGGTTTCCAGCACAATTCGTTCTGAAGTTTCGAGGAATCTATGGCATACCGGAAATCATGGCCGGCACGGTCGGTCACAAATGTGATCAGCTTCTCGCTCTCTCCATCCTTTCTTCCCAGTTTACGGTCCATGATCCGGCAGAGGGTCCTCACAATGTCAATGTTCTGCCGTTCATTGCTGCCACCGATATTGTACGTCTGTCCGATCCTCCCTTCCCGGTAGATCAGGTCGATGGCCCTGGCATGATCCCCCACATACAGCCAGTCGCGCACATTCAGCCCTTTCCCGTAGACAGGCAATGGTTTTTGATGTCTTATATTATTGATTATCAATGGTATAAGCTTTTCAGGGAACTGATTTGGTCCGTAATTGTTGGAACAGTTGGAAATCACCACCGGTAATCCGTACGTATGGTAATAGGCCCGGACCAGGTGATCGCTGCTGGCCTTGGACGCCGAATAAGGGCTACGGGGATCATAAGGGGTGGTTTCAAGAAATTTCCCCTCATCGCCAAGCGAACCATACACCTCATCCGTGGAAACATGGTAAAACCGTTTGCCCTCATAGTGTCCGTTCCAGAAGTGCCGTGCAGTATTCAACAGGTTGACCGTGCCGACGATGTTGGTCATAATGAACTCCTTCGGGTTGACAATGGAGCGGTCTACATGCGACTCCGCAGCAAGGTGGAAGACGCCATCGAAACGATACGTTTCGAACGCTGACATGACGGATTCCTCCTCCACAATATCCCCTTTAATGAACCGGTAATTGGGGGCGTTTTCAATATCGGTCAGGTTGGCTAGGTTCCCGGCATAGGTAAGTTTGTCAAAATTGATGAAGAGGATCTCCGGATATGTATTGACCAGTAATCGGACAAGATGGGATCCGATGAAACCCGCCCCGCCGGTGATGATGATTGAATTCATAGTTGATTCGTTGTTATTTGTGGTCATTCATTGTTAGATTGTCAAGTTGTTAAATCGTTCTACTGCTGACCGCTGACCGCCGACTATTACTCATTGTCGCTGTGCAAGGGCCTTTTCCCAGTTCCATGCTGAAAGCATCATTTCGTCCAGGGTTCTTACTGCCTTCCAGCCGAGCTCTTCGTTAGCCAGTCGGGTATCTGCCCAGACTTTTTCCACATCACCAGGGCGTCGGGACACGATCTTATAATTCAGTTTTACACCGCTTACTCGTTCAAACGACCGGATAACCTCCATGACCGTATAACCCTCTCCCGTGCCCAGGTTGAATATTTCCATTCTGGATTTGCACTTTTCCCGGATCATCCGTTCAACTGCAATGACATGGGCATTTGCAAGGTCCACCACGTGGATATAGTCACGGATCGCAGTGCCGTCAGGGGTATTGTAATTATTCCCGAACACGCTCAGGCATTCACGTTTACCGATAGCCGTCTGCGTAATGTAGGGGACAAGGTTGTTAGGCACACCCAGGGGCAGCTCGCCGATCAGGGCCGATTCGTGGGCTCCGATCGGGTTGAAGTAACGCAGAGCGATGACACGGACCGGCAGCAACTGTGAAGAGAACCGCAGAATGTCCTCACAGATCTGCTTGGTGTTTCCGTAAGGGGACCAGGCCGTCTTGAACGGCGAATCCTCGGTGACAGGCAGCTGATCCGGCTGACCGTACACCGTGCATGAAGAGCTGAAGACAATATCACGGATCCCATTATCCCGCATGCCTTCCAGAATATTGATCAGGGATCCGGTATTGTTCCGGTAATATTCCAGTGGCTTCTCCATGGATTCACCGGCAGCCTTATAGGCCGCAAAATGAATAATCCCAGAAAGGTCATGATGTTCTCTGAAGAATTTGGCCGTACGGGCCTGGTCGGCCAGGTCAAATTGTTCAAAGGCGGGCCTGGTCCCGGTTATTTTAGCGATATTATCCAACACGTCAACGGACGAGTTTGATAGGTTATCAACGATCACCACCTCATACCCATGCTGCTGCAGCTCCACCGCGGTGTGCGATCCGATAAAGCCCGTGCCCCCTGTGACAAGTATTTTCTTCATGGACGACTCGTTAGTATGGATTTTGTTATCCAGCGTAAAATTACGTCTAATTTATCCACCTTCTACGATAATGATCTTATTACCCTATGAATTTAGAAATTTGCCTGGGATTTGGAATTCTTACTGCCATCCCTACGGGATTTTAATACATTACTTTCCTGCTTTGCTACCATACTGGCATCGCTACACGATGATTCAGAGGGAAACAGAATTGGAATTTTGAATTTGGAATTTGTTTGGACTTTGTCGCCTGGAATTTGGAATTTTTCAGTATCCTTGTAAGATAATCTCTATATAACGATTTTATGATCAAACAAATCCTCTTCGCCGTTGCCCTGGTGATCACCCTTGGCATCTTTGCCTGGACCATTACTCCCATCATCAGGTATTTCAGGCTCCTGAAACCGTTCCCTGCCGGGAACTGGGGGAAACGCATTGCCCTGATGCTGAAGGTTGCCTTCGGACAGACCAAGATCCTGCGCAAGCCCGTAATCGGATTGATGCATGCCCTGGTCTGGTGGGGCTTTCTGGTGATCCTGGTCGGAAGCATCGAGATGGTGATCGATGGGCTGTTTGGAACCGAAAGGGCACTTGCGTTCCTTGGACCGGTCTACGATGCGATCACCGCATTGGCCGACATCTTCGCCCTGATCATCGGAGTCGTGATCCTGGCCTTCCTGGCACGTCGCATCTTTCTGCATATCAAGCGCTTTACAGGGATCGAAATGAAACACACTTCCCATGCGGATGCGAACATCGCCCTGACGCTGATCTTCCTGCTGATGGTCTCTCTGCTGGGCATGAACACTTTTTACCTGGTCCAGTCCCATCTTGCCCTTCACCATATCAAAGGAACCTTCCCCATTAGTTCATGGATCGCCAGCGCTCAGGCCTTCTCGGATTTATCGCCGGAAAAGGCCCATACCTGGCACGAGGTCTTCTGGTGGTCGCATATCCTGCTGATCTTCCTTTTTGCCAATGTGCTACCGTACTCAAAACATTTTCATGTGTTCATATCGGTTCCCAATGTTTTTCTGAGCCGGCTGGAACCCCTCGGCTATCTTCCGAATATGGAGAACGTAACCCGGGAGGTGAAGCTGATGATGGATCCCGCCACCGCATATGCCCCGGCACCGGAAGGGCAGGCCGAAGCTCCCGCGCGGTTCGGTGTGCTGGATGTGGAAGATATCACCTGGAAAAATTACCTTGACTCGCTCACCTGCACGGAATGCGGGCGGTGTACAGCCTCGTGTCCGGCCAACATCACCGGTAAGCGGTTGTCTCCCCGCAAGATCATCATGGACGTGAGGGCACGGATGAAAGAAAAAGGACCCGGACTGATCAGGGACAGAGCCTACTCCGATAAAAAATCCCTGATCGGAGATTACATCACTGCCGAGGAGCTCTGGGCGTGCACCACCTGCAATGCCTGTGCACGGGAGTGCCCGGTGAACATCAACCACCCCTCGCTCATTGTCGACATGCGGCGCTACCTGGTCATGGAGCAGGCCGCCGGCCCGGGTGAGCTCAATGCCGTGTTCACCAACATCGAGAACAATGGCGCCCCCTGGCAGTTCTCTCCCGAAGACCGCCTGCTGTGGGCCAATGAGCTTCACGACAGTCAGAATGCCCCGATCGAAGTCCCGGTCATGGCCGATGTGTTTGCAAAGGGAAAGAGACCCGAGTACCTTTTCTGGGTGGGCAGCGCCGGCGCGTTCGATGACCGCTACAGGAAGGTCACCCGCGAATTCGTGAAGATCCTGCATCACCTCGGGACCGATTACGCGGTGCTGGGCGTGGAGGAGACCGATTCGGGCGATATGGCCCGCCGGGCCGGCAACGAAATGCTCTTCCAGATGCAGGCCCTGATGATCATCCAGATCCTGCAGGGATACGAGGTGAAAAAGATCATTACCTGCGATCCGCACGACTATAATACGTTCAAAAACGAATACCCAGACCTGGGGGGAAAATTCGAGGCGATCCACCATACGCAGTTCCTGAGGGATATGATCCGTTCCGGTAAACTGCAGTTAAACAGCAATGGCTTGCATAACAAAAAGATTACCTATCACGATCCCTGTTACCTGGGCCGGGCAAATGGCGAGTATACGGCTCCGCGGGAAGTCCTGGCTGCTCTGTCCGCCGGGAACGTGGAGATGGCGCGTTGCAAAAGCTTTGCCCTGTGCTGCGGTGCCGGCGGCGGGCAGATGTTCAAGGAGGCCGAGAAAGGCGACAAGGAGGTGTTCATCGAGCGTATCGAGGATGCCATGGCCACCGGAGCCGGTATCGTGGCCACCGCCTGCCCGTTCTGCATGACGATGATGACCGACGGGATCAAGTACAAGAACCGCGAGGAAACGATGAAGAATTTCGATATCGCCGAGCTGGTGGCGATGGTGATGCGGTGATTTGGAAAAGATCTGCTGAAAGCCAGCGAGTTATAAAAATTATGCGGGCACCTGATCAGTACGTTTCTACATGATTTTGCTCCTCCCCCTCCGTGCGCCTCCGTGATTCCTCTGTACGCCTCTGTGGTCAAAAGTTGTTTTTCCGCATTAAATGTATTATCTTTACATACTTATTATACCTGATTTCCATTCAATCGTGCCATGAAAAAATTCAGAGCTATCTTTTTAATCGGCCTGATGGTCCCCTTTCTGCTGAGAGCAAATCCACATCTACCCCCTCCCTACTTCAGCGAAATTTATTTTGAAGGAGATGAATGGTTTATCGAATTGCTCTTATGGGAAGAAGGATTTCCTGGTGATGGCACTCTCGACGATTACAGGCTCGTCTGTTCATCAGACACAGCCCAGTTTAAACCGGGAATTGATCTCAATGGATTAGAATGGATCCTCATCACCCAGGACAGTATGCTTTCATCGTTATCGATCAATAAATTTGGCGATTTCATTGAAATTGAACAAGGGGATGACGGATACTGGTGGCCTTTGGGCTGGCCAATCTATTTTGGGGATATAGAGTATTCAGATGTCAACTATCCATTCCCGGGACAATCAATTGTCAACACTTTAGTCTATTATGGAGAATACGATGATTATTATTGGGTAGTAAAAGATAATTCCCCGACGCTGGGAAGTTCTTTTCTACAAGCTTCTACCGTTGGCAGTCTTGCCGGAAGAGTATTGGATCAAAACCTTGATCCGATTTCTGGAATACAAATCAAGTACTGTCCTGATAATTTGCTTAGCTGGATACTAGATCCAATTTATACAAGTCATGAAGGTTATTTCTCCAATTATATGTACGCCCGAAATTATGGGATTTCGCTGATTTGGAATGAAACCTCTCTTCTGGACACATCCGTCACGGTTGAACCTGACTCCACTACCTGGTGCGATTATATCCTGGATACAGTCCTGGTTCATGTTTCATCATCCATTCAAGGACAGGAGCTTTCATTTGGAAATTTCCCGAATCCGTTTTCGGACAACACCACATTCGTCATACAACTTCCCGAAGATACCCATTACCAGGAAGGACGGATCATCGTGTACGATATGACAGGCCGGGAAGTATATGACCGGATGATCGGACAGGAAATAACGGGCACCGCGACGGTATTCCACCATTGGGACCTGGCCGGCAATCCGGCTGTGGTATCTCCGGGGGAATACATCAGCTGTCTTGTGCTGGACGGGATCGTGGTAGCGAAAAATAAGTCCATCTGCATCCGGTAACCTTCAATCAGTGCCGAATGAGTGCAAAATTCCGGATCATCCTGGTTTCATCCACATTGCTGGCTGTTTTGATCCTGAGCCACTTCCGGTTGCACTCCCAATCCCTCGAATTCTTTGAGGAGTCACTTCTTTTTAAAATCAGTGATGGCTTCTTCACCGTTGACGGCCAGTATTATTTCCGGAACACAGGTCAAAAAGAAATCAAACAGGTGCTGTTTTATCCCTTTCCTGCTGGTGAAGGAGTTGAACCGGCCGACAGCGTCTCTGTCACCGGGATCCCTGTTTCCACGGAACAACGGCCGATCCATCAGTCGGAAAAAGGATTTTCGTTCCTTATTCATTTGAAAGCCGGTGAGGAAAAGGCGTACCATATCCATTACCGTCAGAAAGTCCGCAACCATGCCACGTACATTCTCACCTCAACCCAGCACTGGGGAAAACCACTTGAGAAAGCATTCTATCAGCTAACTGTACCGGCGGATCTTCAGGTCACCAGCTTCAGCTATCCACCGGATTACCAGGAAAATAAAACAAACGAAAGGATCTATTACTGGTTCAGGCAGGATTTCATGCCCGACAGGGATTTCGAAATTGAGTTCTGAATACTGGTTAACACTTTACCCACAGTCGGCTTCAGTATAGTTTAACCACGGAGGCGCTCCGAGGATTCAGAGAGGCGCACGAAGTTTCGAAATTTCATCATCCCTCTCGATGCGCCTCCGCGTATCCTCCTGCGCCTCTGTGGTTAAGCTAAAAAATTCTCTCTGCAACGCCGTTTACTCCTCTGCATAATACTGCTCCACCGTCTGCCGGTACGTCAGGTGATTCGTATAAAATCCCCACAGCGCCGCATTCAACCCCTTTTTTGCCCACCTAACCGGATTGGGATGCCAGCAGTTGAGAAAGGTCCGGATCAACCGGATTCTGAGGCTATTCCTATTATACAGTTTTTTCCAGATGTTTTTCATTGCCGCTGAAAGAGCCTCAGGTGACATTTTGTTTGGCCGGAAGGTGGTGACAAACATGTTGTAATGTTGCCAATCCTCCGGGAAATCTTTTTTTATCAGCCTGTCCGCACCAACCATTTTTTCAAACAGACGAGTGCCCGGATAGGGTGTCAGGATGGTCGCCTGGATGGCATCCACGCCGGACCTGTTGATATAGGACTTCCTCCGGTAAAGATCATCGACCGTGTCGCTCTCCAGTCCGAAGATGAATGCCCCCAGAACAACGATCCCATAACGGTGCAGGCATCTGAATACGGACCGGTACTGCTTCACGCCCAGCTTCAGATTGGCCATTTTATGGATCTCCTGAAGATTCTCGACCTTTTCCGATTCGATGCCCAGCAACAGCATCTTACAACCACTCTGCGCAGCCAGTTTCACAAGTTCCGGATCATCAGCTATGTTCATGCTGGCCTGCGAGAACCACTCTTTATTTAACTTTCGGTCGATCATACCCCGAAACAACTCCCTGGCGTGTTCCCGGGTTAGTTTGTTGTGACCAATGATATTATCATCCACGAAAAAGATCCTTCGTTTTGGAATGCTTTCCAGTTCGTCCAGTATTTCCTTTACGGGCCGGAGTCTGTACCTGGTCCCATTAAAAGCCGATACAGTACAAAAGTTGCAATCCATCGGGCAACCCCGTGTGGTTTGTACGGAGGCATATATTAGCATGGAATGGCTGAGGTCGTGCCGGGGCCTGGGTATGGCATCCAGGTCAGGTAATCCCCCCTCATATCGCTTCTTTAATTTACCGGCCTCAAAATCGGCGATCACCTCCGGCCAGGCTCCCTCTGCCTCCCCCGTGAACATCGTGTCGACATAGGGCACGGCATCTTCAGGGATCATACTTGCGTGAATACCTCCCATCACGACAGGAACACCTCTGGTGCGGAAGATCCGTGCAATCTCATAGGCGCGGTTTGCATTGGAGGTAAATGAAGTCAATCCCACCAAGTCCGCTTCCCTGAAAGTGACCAGATCCAAATTCTCATCCAGAATCTCCACCTGCCAGTGCGACGGTGTGAGCGCAGCCACAATGGCGAGTCCCAAGGATTCATAGACCGTATGCAGGTTGAATTCAATCCCCTTTTTGATCATCTGATTCCGGGGATTGATCAGCAGAAGCCTTTTAGTTTTGGATTCTTTTTCGGACATGGAATCAAAGGAAATTTAAATGTCAATTGTCAATTGTCAACTGCCAATGTTCAATGGCTGACTGCTGACTGTTGACTGCTGACTGTTGACTGTTGACTGAATCACTCCCCTTTCATCTCCCGCACTGCGGCGATCATCTCCGGCAGCACCTTCATGGCATCGCCCACGATACCGTAGTCCGCCGCTTCAAAGATGGGTGCATCGGGGTCCTTGTTGATCGCCACGATGCATTTTGACGAGCTTACTCCTGCCAGGTGCTGGATGGCGCCTGAAATCCCGAACGCCATGTAAAGATTCGGGGCAATGATCTTGCCGGTTTGTCCGGTATGCTCTTCATGGGGACGCCAGCCTTCGTCGGAGACAGGCCGCGAACAGGCGGTGGCAGCCCCCAGCACACGGGCCAGCTCTTCGAGCGGAGCCCAGTTCTCCGGACCTTTCATGCCACGTCCGCCCGAAACGACCACCTCCGCATCAGTCAGCAGGATCTTACCCGTGATTTTGCTCACCTCTTCCACGCTGGTCCTGAAATCATGTTCCGCCAGATCGGGAAGGAATTCTTCAATAGCGGCAACGCCTCCGGTTTCCTTTACGCCGAAGGAATTCTGCAAAAGGGTGAGGATGCGGACAGGCGATTTGATCACGATCGTGGCAAAGGCTTTTCCGTTAAAAGCCTTTTTATGGATGGTGAACGGTTCTACACTCAAAGGAAGTCCAGCAACTCCGGCACCTACGCCCGCCTTCAGCTTGACCGACAGTCTCGGTGCCACGGCCTTTCCGGTGAAATTATTGGCCATCACCACCACCTGCGCATTCTCCCTGATGGCTGCCTGATACAGCACCGATGCATAGGCCTGGTTCACCAGCTGGCTCAGCCGTGCATCTTGGACGGACAGCACCCTGCTGGCACCATATTTCCCGAGGGCTGTGAGCTCCGTGTCGCTCACGTCACCTACGGAAACTGCGACAGTTTCCGTATCCAGCATCCCAGCGATGGCATGCGCGTAGGACACCAGTTCATAGGACAGCTTCTTGAACTTCCCATCCCAGTTTTCGGTATAGACTAGTACTGACATATGATTTTCGTTTGTCGGTTTTCGATTTTCGTTATATTATTTCTCCTCTCTCTTTTCTCCTCTCTACTCTCATTTCAGATGATCTTCGCTTCCGTGTGCAGCAACTGCACCAGCTCCCGCACGTTGTCTTCCGCAACCATCCTGCATTTTGCCTTGGCAGGCGGAAGCTCGTAACGGATGTGCTCCACCAGCACCTCGGGGGCAAC
Organism: Bacteroidales bacterium; assembly: GCA_028716265.1. Classification (GTDB taxonomy): domain Bacteria; phylum Bacteroidota; class Bacteroidia; order Bacteroidales; family JAGONC01; genus JAGONC01. Next base: position 22,969 of record JAQUQD010000035.1, read on the forward strand.
CGGTTCAACCACCTTCAGCGGCTTGGTGCGTGCCATCATGATGCCCCGCATGGAAGGGATCCGCGGCTCCAGTGCGATCCCTTTCTGAACGATGGCTACGAAAGGAGCCGTTACGGAAAGCGTTTCTTTTCCCCCGTCAATCTCCCGCTTCACCTTAAACCTACCATTTTCAACCGTCACGGAAGAAACTGACGAAACAGAGGGAATATCCAGGAACTCGGAGATCATGCCTCCCACCATCGAATTGTTGTAATCTGATGACTCGATACCGCACATGATCAGATCATACCCCTCGCTACGAATTGCTTCAGCGATCTGGCGGGCCACATCATAAGCATCCGTGGCCTGACTGTTGACCCGGATGGCATCATCGGCGCCGATGGCAAGCGCCTTACGAATGGTCGGCTCAACATCCGCCAGCCCGACCGTTATCACGGTCACCTTTTCAATGCCGCTGCCAGGCTCTTCCTTCAGCTGCAGCGCCCTGGTCAGGGCCAGTTCGTCCCATGGATTGATGATCCATTGGACTCCGGTCGTATCAAATACCGTATTTCCGTCTTTGAACCTGACCTTCGTCGTGGTGTCAGGGACGTTGCTCATGCAAATCAGAATCTTCATGGTTCTATTGTTCTATTGTTCTATTGTTAAATTGTTAAATTGCAAGTTTTTCGTTGGTAAATTTGATCAGGTGATTGATTTCTTTTTCTAATTGGAGCAGTTCAGCCAGAATTTTATCATACTCGTCATGGCCGATCAATCCTCTTGTTTTCGATTTCTCATTCCAATCGAGGGTTTCTTTAATGGATCCCTGACTGATCCTAAAAAATTTAATCTTATCCTTTTTTGAATACCTCCCAAATCCCTCCGCAATATTGGCTGATATCGAATCCGCTGCTCTAACTAATTGTTTACCAACAGTATCTTTCTCAAAATAATTCCATTTGATGACAACCTGCCAGATATAATTACTAAGATTATAAGCTAGTTTATATGAACTTAAATCATTAAGTTTTAGAAATTTCTTCCCCTCTACCATGCCCCCAATAAATTAACAATTTAACAATTTAACAGTTTAACAATTTATCACCCTTTGACCAACGCTCTTGCTATCACGATCTTCTGTATCTCCGACGTCCCCTCATAGATCTGCGTGACCTTCGCGTCGCGCATCAGGCGTTCCACATGGTATTCCTTCACATATCCGTAGCCCCCGTGGATCTGCACCGCTTCGGTGGTGACTTCCATGGCGATGTCGGCAGCATACTGCTTGGCCATGGAGCTGGCCATACCGAAGGGTTGCCCCTGGTCTTTCAGCCATGCCGCCTTATGGACCAGGTTGCGTGCATTTTCCACCCTCACGGCCATGTCGGCCAGCTTGAAGGCGATGGCCTGGTGCTCAATAAGCAGTTTACCAAACGCCTTCCGCTCCTGCGCATATTTCAGGGAGCGTTCCAGTGCACCGGCCGCAATGCCCGTTGCCTGTGCAGCGATCCCAATACGACCTATTTCGAGCATCTTCATGGCGAACTTGAATCCGAAGCCATCTTCGCCGATGCGGTTCTCTTTGGGCACCTTTACGTCGGTGAACATCACCGAGTGGGTGTCGGAGCTGCGCATACCCATCTTATCCTCGTGGGGACCGAGGGAGATGCCGGGTGAGTCCTTGTCAATAATAAAGGCATTGATTCCCTTGTGCCCCAGTTCAGGATACGTCTGGGCAATGGTGATGTACACCGAGCCGCTGTCAGCGCTGGAGATCCAGTTCTTTGTGCCGTTCAGCAGGTAATGATCGCCTTTATCTTCAGCAAGGGTTTTCTGCCGGGAGGCATCCGAACCCGCTTCCGGCTCGGACAGCAGGAACGCCCCGATCTTTTCACCCGATGCCAGCCAGGGAAGGTACTTACCCTTCTGGAAATCATTGCCGAATTTTTCGATCCCGCTGCATGCCAGCGAATTGTGTACAGCCAGCAACACACCTACCGAGGCATCGATCTTTGAAAATTCCTCGATGGCCATGCAGTAGCCCACCGTGTCCATCCCAATCCCTCCATAGGCCGGACTGACCATCATCCCGAAAAAGCCAAGCTCCCTGAGGTTCTTTACATGTTCGTAAGGAAACTCTGCCCGGGTATCACGTTCGATCACATCTTTAATAAGTTCCCGTTCAGCGTAGTCTCTGGCAGCCTGCTGTATCATGCGCTGCTCTTCCGTAAAGGCAAAGTCCATGAGGAATAATTGGTTGAAAGAAGCAAAAATAGGAAAAATGATGAAACGGGGGAAATTTTATTAGCCTCAAGCCTCAAGCTTCAAGCTACAAGTTTATTATCGCATGTTTTTATTGACTGTTGACTGCTGACTGCTGACTGTTGACTGCTGACTGCTGACTGCTGACTGCTGACTGACTACTGGCTACTTACCACGCCCCCGATAAATTCCGTCATCCTCCCCAGCACAAACTCCTCCGCCTGCTGATGGGGGATATGTCCGCAATCGGGAATGATCTCTGCTTCTATGGGTGCTTTAACATGTTTGCTGATCGACCAGAGCTGTTCCTCCGTTCCGTATTCATCCTGTCTTCCCTGGATAAACAGAAGAGGTGCTGTGACATGAGGCAGGTAAGATTCGATGTTCCATTCTCCGGCCCGTTCATCCGTCCAGACATTTGCCCAACCCCAGAAAGCCGAATCGGTATTCGGACCGTGGTATTTTATAAGCCGTTGTCTCAGGTCGCCGTACCGATAAGCCCAGATGGCAGCTTTAAGTCCCTGGGCCGATACGTCTTCGATTTTAACGTGGGGAGCTTCAAGGATCAGTGCCTGTACGCGTTCAGGAAATCTTGAAGCAAATAAAAGGGCAATGGAACCACCGTCGCTGTGCCCGACCAGGATCAGGGGTTTATGGATGTTCAGCTTTTCCAGCAGCTCCGGCAGTACCTCAAAGGCTTCATGAAACAGGAAATCCGGCTGACGCGGTTCCAGAAGTTCATCGGACGTGCCGTACCCGTAACGATCATAGACGATACCCGTCAGCATGGTTGCTTTGCAAAGCTGATCAGGGAAGTCCTTCCATTTCGCGATACACCCGAGGCCTTCATGCAGGAAGATCAAGACAGGGGACCAGACAGATTTCCGGATGATCCTGTAACCCAGCGTATGACCCTGAACTTGTATCTTACGAACCATCCCTCCTCCGTGTCCTCCTTTATTCCTCCGTGGTCTAAGTAGTTAAATGTAATGTTCGAATCCCAAGGTATCCCTATTGATAGCCGGACTGGACCTTTATTCCGGTGCAATGACCGGGGAATCTACCTAATACCCCTCCTCCGTCCCCTCCCCTGCTAGCAGGGGAGGGGTGCAGGGGTAGGGTACATTGAACGTTTCTTTTACTCCTAAAACTTTTCCTCTGCCAGTTCCCTCTTTGCCTGATGAAATTCCAGCATGATCTCCTCCACGATCTCCCCCGCCGGCTTGATCGCATCGATCTGTGCCGACACCTGCCCGATCTCCAGCTCCCCTTCCTCTGTATTTCCCTCGAACATGCCGAGTTTGGCCCTGCCGCGTCCCAGTAAACCAAGGATCTCCTCACGTGAAGCGCCCCTGTTCTCCAGCTCCTCTACTTTCCGGAAGAATTCGTTTTTTATCAGGCGTACGGGGATGATGCGTTTCAAGGTAAGGTGCGTGTCCCCGTCGCGGGCTTCCAGGATCTTTTGCTTAAAAGCCGGATGTGCAGACGATTCCACCGAAGCGGCAAAGCGGCTGCCGATCTGCACGCCCTCCGCCCCGAGAGCAAAGGCAGCCAGCATCGCCCGGCCGGAGGCAATCCCCCCGGCAGCGATGAGCGGTAAGGAAACGGATTTCCGGATCAGCGGGATCAACGCCATGGTAGTGGTCTCTTCAATGCCATTATGGCCTCCCGCCTCAAAGCCTTCGGCCACAATGGCGTCCACACCGGCCTCCTCGCATTTGACAGCAAACTTCTGATTGGCAATGACATGGGCCACTACCATACCCTGCTGTTTAAACAATGAGGTGTATTTTTTGGGATTGCCGGCCGATGTAAAAACGATCTTCACGCCCTCCCCGATCACAATGTCGATCATTTCATCCATCTGGGGGTAGATCAGGGGAAGGTTGACTCCAAACGGCTTCTGCGTGGCCGCTTTTACCTTTCGGATATGCTGGCGGAAAATATCGGGGTACATCGAACCTCCACCAATGAGCCCCAGTCCCCCGGCGTTGCTCACGGCCGAAGCGAGTTCCCATCCGCTGCACCAGATCATCCCGCCCTGAATGATGGGATAGCGGATCCCGAACAACTCAGTTACCCGGTTGCTCATCTTTTTTTGCCTCAGGTTCCTCTTCCGACTTGTATACCTCAATGGTATAATCGGCTGCCAGCGCAGCAACTGCTCCAACTGCGGCCAGGATGGGTGCGAAAACGGCACCGATCACTCCAAAAGTAAGGGGCAGTTCCATGATGGTTTTGCCTTCGTCATTTTTAATGATGATCCTCCGGATATTCCCTTCATGAATGATATCTTTTACTTTGTCAAGAAGCTCCTGGCCTTTTACTTTAAATTCCTCTTTGAATTCGGGCATAGGATAATGGTTATTCGTGGTTATTTGCTCGGCGCCTTGCGTCGCCTCGCGTTATTCGTTGTTAAATTGTCAAACTGTTAAATTGCTATTACTATACTGCTGACTGTTGACTGCTGACTGTTGACTGCTGACTGTTGACTGCTGACTGTTGACTGTTGACTGTTGACTGTTGACTGTCAACTGCCTACCCCCCCCTTTTGTACACGATCGCCACCACCGTCACATCATCGCCGCCCATGTTGATCGTCATGCCGTAGGGCCGGTCTTTTGGGATTTCGATCTGTGCGGCGCCGGCATTTCCCGTGAGCTGCTCCCAGATCGTCACCGCCTGATGGACGCCTGTTCCACCCGTAGGATGACCCCAGCCAATAAGCCCTCCGGTCGTGTTGATTGGAATCTTTCCGTTCCGTGCCGTTTGTCCGGTGGCAATAAAATCGGCTCCTTCACCGGGTTTGGCAAATCCCAGGGCTTCCACCGACAGCACGCCTGCGATGCTGAAGCAGTCGTGCAGCTCGATCGTGGCCAGGTCGTTGATGGTGATGCCAGCTGATTCCAGCGCCTGCGCGCTGGTCTTTTTTATCGTGGTCAGTTCCGTCAGATCAGGAGGATCATTCGTGATGTTCCTTTCGGCCTGTGCCCAGCCCACGACCTCCACTGCCTGGCTCCTGGGAATGCCCACGCGCTTGAGCCCTTCCTCCGAAAGGATAGCGATGGCAGAGGCTCCGTCCGTTACCTTGGAACAATCCAGTACATTCAGGTTGTCAACGAATGTTGCGCCGTTAAGTCTCATCTTGTGATAGAAAGCCTCCAAATCCTCCACTTTGTTTTCATATTCCTGGGCAGTGGGGCATAACCTGGCATTTTCTATGGCGTTCCGGAACCAGCGGCCCATTCCTTTACGGGCTCTTTCCGTGCCATATTTTGCATAGTAGGCTCCTGCCCTGTCGCTGAACTGTCCGGGGAAGAAATAGGCATGCCCGTTTTTCCGTTTCTGGAACCATCCGGCGCCAGCAAGGATATCGGCACCATAGATGGCCTTGACGGCGTTCTGCACTTCCACCCCAACGGTCAGCACCACGTCAGCCGTTTCCGCCAAAACCGACTGCATCCCCGCCATCAGGGCCAGGGCGCCGGATGCACAGGCCCCTTCGGTCCGTGTGCAGGGTTTATACTGCAGCCCTTCATCGATCATGGGAATAAATCCGGCAAGATGGCCTTGCTTGTTGAAGCGTGCCGCCATGAAGTTACCGATGGTCCCCTCATCCACATTCCGGGCGCCTCCTATCTGACGAAGCGTTCCCTGCCCGGCTTCCCGGATGTAGTGCTCAATCCCCGGGCGGGGTTTTTTGGGATTGAATTCGCTACGGCCGGTGCCCAGTGCGACGGTGTTGTATCCCGCAGCCATGTATACTTTACGTCTTAGCTTTTGCATAATACAGGTTATTATTGTCATTTGCTCAGCGCATTGAAGCGCTTCGCGTTATTCATGGTTATTCGTGGTCATTCGTTGATCCGTTTCTCAACCAAATTGTGACCCTTCTCATTCAAAAAAATCATTTATCGGCCCGTAGGCATGAAAGAAACCCGTCAACAAAACTGTATTGACATCCTCCTTGCTGAAGGCCACGTTGCTGGTGACCAGTTTCTGACCGATTTCGTTCGATTTCCGGCCGTAGTTCACGGCCAGTTTTGCTCCCAGCGCATCCGATTTTTTCAGCTCATTGAAAAAGGCAGCCAGCTTTTCTTCCTTATTTCTCAGCTTTACGGCAGTTTTCCAGTTAATCGCCGAGGATGGCACCGGGCCCAGCTTTTCATCGCATTTACTGCTGAATTCAGCCAGCATGACATATTCTTTTCTATCCGGATCAAAGATGCCTGCAGGTTTCCCCTTTTCATATTTCAAAAAGCCATTTTTCTGGGATCCGTCAGCAAACTGTCCTCCCCTGACACCCATCTCCATCATCTTATCCAGCAGGTGGCTGTGAAGATCTTCGTCAGGCAGGAATGGATTCATTACCTTCATGATGAACTGCGTAACATCAATGCCCACATAATCGATCAGCTGGAAAATTCCCATCGGCCTGACAAGGTAATCCTGTGTGATCCTGTTGACCATGTACAGAGCTTCGTGGAAAGGCATTTCTTTCGACAATCGTTCTGCCTCATGGATGCCATACAACGCATCCCGCATGAAATGACCGTTCCCGATGAATCCGGCAAAATCGCGGGACGGCACCACCACTTTCTTCAAATTCCGGGCATATTGCTCTGCAAAGGCCTTTGCTTCAGGGATCGTATTATCCGTAACGATCAGCTCGACAAGTTTCTGGACGGCGGGGGGATTATAAAAATGAAAACCCAGGATCCGCCCTCCAAGCTGCGCCCCCTCATCCAATAAATGAATGGGAACGGAAGAGGTGTTGGTGAAGAACCATGGCTTGCTGGAATTATTCTGATCGATCTGTTTGAAAAGCTTGATCTTCAGGTCCCTGTTTTCATTCACCGCTTCAAAGACCAGCCGGGAGTCATAGGCTGCCTCCACGCGGGTGACGCGCCGCACGATACTGAGCGTATCACGGATGTACTGGTCAATGATCTCACTGTTCTCGATCAGGTCCTGCCGGTCGGCATATGCTTTACGCAGCCAGACCACCTTCTTCTCCGCAATTTTGAGCATCTGTGTGCCAAGGTAGTCCTTTAATCCGGCCAGTGCCTCCTGGGATACATCGATCGCGTTCAGTGCAAACGGTTTCCCTTTGTTTTCGGGTTTCAGGCTGAGGTCCATCATCTCAACGACGGTCAGCAACAGGATGCCGCTGCCCATTTTGCCTGCAGCACCCAGGATGGATACGTTCTGCAATCGTTCGTCGTAGGTCATAGAAGAGGGTTGTTGGTGGTTATTAATGGTTATTTGTGGTCATTTGCTCGGCGCCTGTGGCGCCTCGCATGATTTATGGTTATTCGTGGTCATTTATTGTTATTTATTGTTAATCCGTTAGTAACCATTAATAACTATAAATAACTATGAATGACTGTCGAATGACTATGAAAGCCTATTTACCACTCCGGCTTCCTCTTCTCCAGAAACGCCCGCATCCCCTCTTCCCCTTCTGCCTTGAACTGTGTGCTGAAATACTCCGACTCAAGTTCGCAGCCCGTGATGAAATCCTGCTGGATGCCGGTCCGGGTCACAAATTTGACTTTCCTGATCGCTTCGGGTCCTTTTGACAGGATCGTACGGGCGATCTTCATGGCCTCTTCCATCAAGAGTTCGGGTTCCACGACCTTCTGGACAAGGCCCATCCGGAGTGCTTCTTCTGCGCCGATCCGTTCGGCTGTCAGGAGAAGATACAGTGCATTACCCAGTCCGATCAGCCGTGGCAGTCGTTGTGTACCGCCATAGCCGGGGATCATGCCCAGATTGACCTCCGGTTGCCCGAATTTGGCGTTGGAACTGGCAATACGGATGTCGCAGCCTAGAGTCAACTCCAGACCGCCACCGAGTGCAAAGCCGTTGATGGCAGCAATCACCGGGATCTCCATTGAAAAGAAACGGCGAAAGATACGCTGGCCCAGCTGCGAAAAGGCCTTTCCCTCTTCCGGGGTCATATTGACCATTTCTGAAATATCGGCACCGGCTGCAAAGGCTTTCCCTTCCCCGGTCAGGATCATGATCCTTACGGACTTATCCGCCGAAAGGCGATCCATAACATCGTTTATCTCACGGAAAAAGTTCGAATTCAGCGCATTCAATGTTTCAGGCCGGTTATTGGTCACGATGGCAATACCATCCTCTATCTGGACCTTTAGATTTTTATACTCCATGGGAATGTCTTTCTTATATTTACTGCTTACAAATATAAAGAATCGTCCGGATTGACAAAAATTCTAACGTCAAATGCTGACTTTGCAGATGGAATGCTACGAAATTGACTATTTTAGTCAAAATTTTCTCTCCCGCAATGAAGTGCGTGTCCATCAATACCGGATTTCTGTATATTCCTCTGGCCGACATGTTCGTAACCAGCCCGGAGGTCACTTCCGGTACACGGTTGCCGAAGACCGATCCTGTGGCATGCTCCATCCGGTCACTGCTTATCACGGCAGGGAAACGTAAAATACTGATCGATACCGGGGTGGGAACGCTCATCGGCCGTGAAATTCTGGACTATTATGATTACCGTTCAGAAGGTGACTGGGAATTCTTGCTTGAGCCGTATGATCTTTCTCCTTCCGATATCACCGATGTGATCCTGACGCACCTTCATTTCGACCATTGCGGAGGTAGCGTGCGGTTGCTTCGGGGCTCATCCAGCCCGGAAGAAGTGGTTCTGACCTTCCCGAAGGCAATCCACTGGGTCAGCCGGGTGCAGTGGCAATGGGCTCAGAATATTTTGGAACGGGAGCCGGATTCATTCTTTGAACACACGTTCCTGCCTATTCAGGAAACGTGTAAGCTGAGGCTTGTGGATAAGGAATCCGAAATCATTGAAGGTATCACCGTCCGGATCTTTCATGGCCACACTCTCGGCCTGATGATCCCTGTCATACGAACCGGGGCCGAAACCATCGTCTTTGCCGGCGATCTGATCCCGACCTCCGTTCACCTTGATCCGGAAACAGGGATGAGGTATGATCGGGATCTGAAGCTGGTACGGGAGGAAAAGAAAGGATTCCTTGCGGAAATTAAGTCACACGACTGGAAGCTATTGTTTCAGCATGAATTAGTTTCTTCCTGATAATCTTATCAACCTTTTCCACCGGAATCCGATCCTGAAGCATTGTATCTCTCTCGCGGATGGTAACCGTGCTGTCCTGCAGCGTCTGATGATCAATGGTGATGCAATAAGGGGTGCCGATGGCATCCTGGCGGCGGTACCGCCGGCCAATAGTATCTTTTTCCTCGTAGAAGCACATGAACTCCTCTTTCAGCCCGTCCATGATCTCGCGCGCCTTTTCAGGCAGCCCGTCTTTCTTGATCAGTGGCAAAACGGCCACCTTGATGGGAGCCAGGAAGGGTGGCAATGCAAGCACAGCGCGTTCGGAACCATCCTCCAGGACTTCTTCCTTATACGCCTGGCTGAAAACTGCCAGGAAGG
>JAQUQD010000036.1 GCA_028716265.1 Bacteroidales bacterium
GCTGGGTCAGACTTGCGTCCATTGCCCAATATTCCTTACTGCTGCCTCCCGTAGGAGTCTGGTCCGTGTCTCAGTACCAGTGTGGGGGTATATCCTCTCAGAACCCCTAGGCATCATCGCCTTGGTAGGCCGTTACCCTACCAACTAGCTAATGCCACGCATGCCCATCTTTAACCGCCGGAACTTTGATTCAAAAAACAGGTGTCCCCTGAATGTTATGGGGTATTATGCCCGATTTCTCGAGACTATGCCCCAGTTAAAGGTAGGTTGCATACGCGTTACGCACCCGTGCGCCACTCGTGTGTCTCCGAAGAAACCTTACCGTTCGACTTGCATGTATTAAGCCTGCCGCTAGCGTTCATCCTGAGCCAGGATCAAACTCTTCATTGTAAAAATTGTTTGATCTTGTCTTTCAGGGCATACTGTTTCTATCTCAAAATGAAATAGGAAACCCGCTACTAGGCTCATCTTCAATTCTTTCAAAGAACATTTTCGCCTTTCTCCCCAACTCCTTTACCCAGTTCAATCGAAAAAGGGCTGCAAAGGTAAAATCCTTTTTTGAATCTGCAAAATATTTTCTAAAAAATTAGAAAATATTTCAAAAATCACAGGAGGAAAAGGATGGCAAAGATAATACATATTCCAATACCAGCATAAAAATAATTAAAAATATTGCGGATAACCCCCTGAAAAATTCTCTTACCTTTGCTACCCTCTGAAACTCTTTTACATGAAAAAAATCAAAAAGTTTCACCGGCACATTTTTATCTTTCTCTTCATCCTGAACCTGGCTGGACCAACCCTGCTTTCAGCCCAACCGCACCGCAACGACTCCATCCCCCGCTCCCGGCCCGGCTTCGTTGACCGCCTTTTTGTGGGCGGAACCTTCGGCGTTCAGTTTGGTACGGTTACCTTGGTCGATGTCTCACCCCTGGTCGGCTACCAGATCTCTCAGAGGCTGTCGGCCGCCATCGGAATCATCTACCAGTACTACGACGATAATTACTATCACTATTCAACCCATATCTTCGGAGGAAGGACCTGGGCACGCTGCTATGTACTCAAGAATGCACTGTTCGCCCACGCCGAATATGAACTGGTCAACTATCAACCCTATAGCTATTTCGGGGACGAACGGGTCAACGTGGGAAGCTTCCTGCTTGGCGGGGGATATACACAGTGGATCGGCTCCAGAGCGTTCATGAGCCTGACGGTCCTTTGGAACTTCACCGAGTCACCTTACTCGCTGTATGACAATCCGATTATCCAGATTGGCTTTGGAACGGGATTTTAAATGATCCCCATCTATTCTTTAGAGGGTATCCGCCTGAGGATCTCCAGTAAAAAATCCCAGAATTTCACCACCGAAGCGATCTCAAGCCGTTCGTCGGGTGAATGGACCCCGCGCAGGGTGGGCCCGATCGAGATCATATCCAGCTGCGGGTACTTCTCCAGGAACAAACCACACTCCAGGCCGGCATGGATCGACCTGACCACCGGCGCTGCGGAGAAGAGATCTTCATAGGCTTTGACGCTGATTTTCAGTATCTCTGATTCCGGATTGGGACTCCAGCCGGGATACCCGTCCGAATGGGTAACTTTAGCCCCTGCCAGACGGAATACGCTTTCCACCATCCGCGCAATGTCATGCTTGGAGGAAGCCGTGTCACTGCGCTGGCTGGTGCATAGTTCCAGCAAACCTTCCTCCGTCATTTTAACCGAAGCCAGGTTGGTGGATGTCTCGACCATCCCGGGCATCCGCTGGCTCATGGCGATAATCCCGTGGGGGCAACCGTAGAGTGAATGCAGCAGCGTCCTCTGCAATTTTTTACTCAGTCCTTTTTCAGGCAGTTCGGTCTCTTCAACAGAAATGAACAGATTGGGCTCCGTGATCGCGAATTCGTATTTTACATCTTTAATATATAGCTCAGCATCCTGAAGAAATTTCTGGATGTTCTTCTGCGGAACAACGACCGTGGCCGAAGCTTCCCGGGGAATTGCATTACGCAGGTTACCCCCTGTGATCCTTGCGATCCTGAGCTGATGCTTGCGGGCTGCCACCCATAGCAGTCGGTTCAGGATCTTGATGGAATTGCCGCGGCCTTTATGGATATCATCCCCGGAGTGTCCGCCCTGCAAGCCCCCAACTTTCACCAGGTAGGCCGCATTGTTCCCCTGGAATTTCTTTTCCTTGATGCTGAAGCGTGCCACCGTGTCCATACCCCCTGCACAACCAATAAAGATCTCCCCCTCGTCCTCCGAGTCAAGGTTAATCAGGATCGAACCCGTCATAAAGCCCGTCTTCATCCCGAAAGCTCCTGTCAGGCCAGTTTCTTCGTCGACGGTGAAAAGGCATTCCAGTGGACCGTGTCCGATGGCATCAGAAGCCAGGATGGCCAGCTGTGTCGCCATGCCGATGCCGTCGTCAGCACCCAGTGTCGTCCCTTTTGCCTTGACCCACTCTCCGTCAATGTACGGCCTGATGGGATCCAGCAGAAAATCGTGAGGACTGTCGCTGTTCTTTTCGCAGACCATATCCATATGGCTCTGCAGAATGACGGTTTTCAGGCTCTCCTTTCCGGGCGTGGCCTTCTTTCGGATAATGACATTCCCTGCCTCGTCCTGGAGGGTTTCCAGTTTATGCTTCTTTCCGAAAGCAAGCAGGTATTCTCTAATCTTTTCCTCTTTCTTGGAGGGGCGTGGCACCTGGCAGATCTCTTCAAAGAAGCTCCACACGGGTGCTGGTTTAAGCTGGGATAATTTTGCGGACATATTTTAAATTTATAATAGTTGTTTCAAACGTGAGATAGTATGTATCGGATCCTTTGATGAAAACACGGTGTTTCCTGCCACCAGCACATCCACACCGGCTTCAACCAGCTTTGCCGCATTGGAGAGGTCCACTCCGCCGTCCACTTCGATCAGGACCTTTGCATGTTTGGCCAGGATCATCTGCTTCAGCCGGCGGATCTTTGTATAGCTGTTCTCTATGAAGCTCTGTGCCCCAAATCCCGGATTGACCGACATGATGAGCACCATATCGACCTCGGTGAGGATATCTTCGAGGACCGTTACTGGCGTATGTGGGTTCAGGACCACTCCGGCTTTGATCCCAAGTGATCTGATCTTTTGAATGGTGCGATGCAGGTGAGTGCAGGCTTCATAGTGAGCCGTGATGACTGCGGCGCCCAACGCATGGAATGTTTCCAGGTACCGGTCAGGATCCACGATCATCAAATGCACGTCCAGCGGTTTTGTGGCATGTCTTGAAATAGCTTTGATGACCGGCATCCCGAAAGAAATATTCGGAACGAAGACTCCGTCCATGATGTCGAGATGGAACCAGTCGGCCTGGCTGCGGTTCACCATCTCGATATCCCGTTGGAGGTTGGCGAAATCGGCGGCCAGCAGGGAAGGAGCTACGAGGTGGTTCATCCCAGATACGTCTTCAGTATTTTGCTCCGGGAGGTATGTTTCAGGCGGCGGATGGCTTTTTCCTTGATCTGCCTGACGCGTTCACGCGTCAGGTCAAATTTTTCACCGATCTCCTCCAGGGTCATAGGGTGAGTCTGGTTCAGTCCGAAATAGAGGCGGACCACATCGGCCTCCCGTGGTGTGAGGGTGGAAATGGCCCGGTCGATCTCCTTTTTAAGGGATTCGTACATGAGTTGTGTTTCCGGGGTTGGCCCGTCGTCGTTCCGCAACACATCGTACATGGTATTGTCTTCGTCCTGCACCAGTGGTGCATCCATGGAGATGTGCCGTCCTGAATTCTTGATTGATTCCTTGACCTCCGTTTCCGTGATCTCCAACAAATCGGCGATCTCTTCGGAGTTGGGTTCCCGCTCAAATTCCTGTTCCAGTTTTGCGTATGCCTTGTTGATCTTGTTGATGGATCCGATCTTGTTCAGAGGCAGCCTGACAATACGGGACTGCTCTGCCAGTGCCTGAAGGATCGATTGGCGTATCCACCAAACGGCATAAGAGATGAACTTAAATCCCCGGGTCTCGTCAAATCGTTGGGCGGCCTTGATCAGGCCCAGGTTCCCTTCATTGATCAGGTCGGGAAGGCTAAGGCCCTGATTCTGGTATTGCTTTGAGACCGATACAACGAACCGGAGGTTGGATTTGGTAAGTTTTTCCAGTGCTTCGCGGTCACCCTGTTTGATCCGCTGAGCCAGAGAAACTTCTTCGTCAGCAGTGATTAGCTCCACTTTACCGATTTCCTGCAGGTACTTGTCGAGGGATGCTGTTTCGCGATTGGTGACCTGTTTGGTAATCTTAAGTTGCCTCATAAACCTGAATTAATGAATAATGGATTTGCGTGTAAATTTTACGGAATTATTCAGGATTGGTTACATCTATTCATTCCTGGCAGGTGGTTTTGGCAGAAGTACTTTTCTTGAGAGTTTCAGCTTGCCGGTCTTGGTATCGATCTCGATCAGTTTCACCTTGATCTTATCGCCCACCTTGAGCACTTTATCGATCTCAGCAATGCGCCGCCAGTCGATCTCCGAAATATGCAGCAATCCGTCCTTGCCTGGCAGGATTTCCACAAAAGCGCCAAAAGAGGTGATATTTTTGACCGTTCCCAGGTATATTTCATTCAGCTCCGGCACGGCAACGATTGCTTTGATCCTTTCCTTTGCTGCTTCGATCGAGGTCTTGTCCACTGCAAATATGTCGATGATGCCCACATCCCCTACTTCTTCGATAACAATGGTGGAATTGGTCGTGTTCTGGATATCCTGGATGATCTTTCCGCCAGGACCGATCACTGCACCGATGAATTCCTTGGCGATGGTCATTTGTTCGATGCGGGGCACGAAGGGCTTATAATCGGCCCTGGGTTCAGCGATCGTACTTTCCATGACATCCAGTATGTGAAGCCTTCCTTTGCGGGCCTGTTCCAAAGCTTCCGTGAGCACTGCGTAAGAGAGGCCTTCTACTTTGATGTCCATCTGGCAGGCCGTAATGCCATCCCTGGTACCGGTCACTTTGAAATCCATATCTCCCAGGTGGTCCTCATCGCCGAGGATATCCGACAGTACGGCATATTTTCCGGTTTCCTTGTCGGTGATCAGTCCCATGGCTATGCCAGATACCGGTTTGTGGATTTTCACTCCGGCATCCATCAGGGCGAGAGTGCCTGCGCAGACCGTTGCCATCGACGATGAGCCGTTGGATTCCAGGATATCGGAAACCACGCGTATGGTATACGGGTTGACCTGTCCTGTCGGGATCATGGGTTTCAGGGCCCTCATGGCGAGGTTTCCGTGTCCAACCTCCCTCCGGCTTGTTCCACGTATAGGTTTCACCTCTCCGGTTGAGAAGGGCGGAAAATTATAATGCAGCATGAAATTGCTCTTTCCCTCGTATACAGCGCCGTCAACCACCTGTTCATCCAGCTTGGTTCCCAGTGTCACTGTGGTTAGGGATTGCGTTTCACCCCGGGTGAAGATTGACGATCCGTGAGCGGCGGGAAGATAATCCACCTCGCACCAGATCGGCCGGATCTCATCCAGCTTACGTCCGTCCAGACGGATCCGGTTATTCAGCACCATGTTCCGCACTGCCTGTTTATGGATCTCATGGTAGTATCGTTCCACCAGCGGTACGTTTGTTTCTTTGTTTTCTTCCGGTATCGTTTCCATGAATGCGGCTTTGATCGCATCAAATGCTTCGGCGCGTTCGTGCTTGCCGGGAATGATGGAAACCGCCGTGTCATACGTCTTCTGGTAGGTGGCCTGCCGGAGTGCCTCGAAGAGTTCAGGATCGTTCGTCTCGTGGCTGTATTCTCTTTTCACCACAGGCTTGCCCAGCATTCCGGCCAGGTCGGCCTGGGCCTGACACTGAACGCGGATGGCATCATGAGCCGCCCTTATTGCTTCGATCATGGTGGCTTCCTGCACTTCCTTCATCTCACCCTCCACCATGACGATATTCTCCATCGAAGCAGCCACCACCAGGTCAAGATCGGCTTCTTCCAGCTCGGAG
The DNA here is from genome assembly GCA_028716265.1 of Bacteroidales bacterium. GTDB lineage: Bacteria > Bacteroidota > Bacteroidia > Bacteroidales > JAGONC01 > JAGONC01. The sequence goes on from JAQUQD010000036.1 coordinate 5,998, forward strand.
ATCGTCGGATTGATAACAAACCGGCCGTTGATCCGTGCGATCCTGACTTCGGAGATGGGACCCTTAAAGGGAATATCGGAGATAGCAAGAGCGGCGGAGGCAGCCAGCGCTGCCAGAGAGTCGGGAGGTAAATTTTTATCCCCGGAGATCAACGTAATGATGACCTGCGTCTCCGCATGAAAATCATCCGGGAACAGCGGCCTTAAGGCGCGATCTACCAGACGGGCGATCAGTATCTCATGGTCGGAAGGCCTGGCTTCCCTTTTTATGAATCCACCCGGAAAGCGTCCGGTGGCTGAATATTTCTCGCGGTATTCAACCGTAAGGGGCATGAAATCACTCCCCACAACCGGTTCTTTATTGGCAACCACGGTTGCCAGAAGCATGGTGTCGCCCATCTTGACGACCGCAGATCCGTCGGCCTGCCTGGCCAACCGGCCTGTTTCAATGGAAATGGTTCTCCCATCACCTAAATCAAATGACTTGACAATACCTTCTAATGACATAAAATAGACGTTACATGAAGAGGTTTAGAAATGAACTAATACAAAAAAAAAGGCAATCGGAAATTGCCTTTAAAGAGGAACATGTTTAACTTACTTTCTGATATTCAGTTTTTTAATGATATCGCGGTAGCGTTCAATATCCTTATTTTTCAGGAAATCCAGCAGCTTTCTTCTTTTGCCGACCAGCCTGACCAGGGATCTTTCAGTAGCTAGATCTTTTCTGTTGGTTTTAAGATGTTCGGTCAGATGTTTAATACGGTAGGTGAACAATGCAACCTGTGCTTCTGTGGATCCAGTATCAAATTCAGATTTCCCGAATTCCTTGAACGTACTTTTTTTTACTTCCGGTGTAATGAACATCGCTTAACTTTTATTACGCTTGGTTACTTTCTTTTTAAGGGCTGCAAAATTAATACAATATTCGATTGGAAACAATTGTTGCAAAAAAATAAATATATGGTCATTCGTGGTCATTTACTCAGCACTACGTGCTTCGCGTAATTTATAGTTATTTGTTCAGCACTGCGTGCTTCGCGTGATTTATTGTTATACGTTTCCCATCCACAACCCAACCGGCCTCCTCTGCCAAAGGTCAGAAGCTCCACTTCAGCCTCAGGTACCAGAATTTACCGTAATCCCCGTATTCAGTGCCGTCATCTCCGTAAAAAAGCTGGGCGATGAGCAGCAGGCTGATGTTGTTTGTCAGGGAAACATCAGCCGATGGTCCAATGAAAAAGGATTGATCACAGGGATTGAAAATACCTGCCAGGTCAACTCTGATAAGGGGTGTGATGGGATAGGCGATCTCCCCGAAGAGGCTGTAACGGGCTTTAGTGAAATCCTTTACTGAAATGTTCCTCAGGTCAATCATCGTATTGCCGCCTGCCTTGCCCGCGGTCCCGGTACTGTTGTAAAGAGCTGACACATGGAAATACAGCCCATTCCTGAGGGTATAGTCGCCTTCGATGACAGCCAGCAGTTGTCCTGTCGTGTCGTTAACGTTCTCTGCGGGATGAAAATATGAAAATTCGCCCCTGAATCCTCCACCGCCGATATCGCCGCTCCAGCCCCCGCCGATCGCAAGATCATCGACCATTTTCCCGGCCATTATCTGAAAATCGTATTCATGTTTATTGAAACGGTACATGGCGGCGGCCGTCAACTCCCGGTCGTGGTTCAGGCTGGCTGCCACCTGAACGGAAGAGGCCATCCCCGTGTAGTATTCAATCTGAAGGGCATCGCATCCGGGCCGCTCTTCATAATCGAAATCGAAGTAGGAAAATGAATTAAAGATATCATTCGGGGTCCACACCAGATTGATGCCCCAGTTGATGCGTTGCCTGCCCAGATTGAATTCCCACTTGTTGATTGAATATTTAATGTTCAGCCGGTCAAGGCTGGTCGTCAAGACATAGGAGTCACCATCGGCAACCACCATGGTAAGGTCTGCCAGTCCCTGGTCGCGGTCCATTTCATGGACATAGTCCGGGTCCTTGTACTGCATCACCTCGATATAATTTCCAAAGAGGAACCGGTTCCTCATCCCGGCTTCAAATGCAAGCTTATTAACAGGAAACCATTTCAGGTTCAAGCGGTTATTGATCTCGTTGTTCAGGTACCATTCCTTATTGACATCCTCATAGCTGACCAGCTGTAGGTCCTTGAGATAGCCATTGAACAGCCATTTACTAACCTCAGGGGATTGCCCAGCGGACCTTTCTGATAGAAACAGGATCGCACTAACCAGGAATATGGTCCTGAAAAAGATTTTCATGTTGCTATCAATGAGGTTGTTGTACTAAGTCGCTTTTTACACCTCCGTCCTCGATGGTGATCACCCGGTGGGCTTTATTGACAACCCTGGCATCGTGCGTTGAAAAGATAAAAGTCATGGATTCTTCGTGATTCAGCTTTTCCATAATTTCCAGCAGGTTTTCTGTCGACTTGGTGTCAAGGTTGGCCGTGGGCTCGTCAGCAAGGATGAATCGTGGTCTGGATGCCAGTGCCCTTGCAACGGCCACACGTTGTTGTTCTCCACCGGATAATTCGCCCGGTCGCTTATGAAGCTTGTCGCCCAATCCGACCTGGGTCAGCAATTCGATGGCCCGCTGCTGTCGCTCAGCCTTCGTTTTTTTCTGCAGAAGCAGGATGAACTCGACATTTTCGAGGGAGGTCAGCACAGGGATAAGGTTGTAGGATTGAAAGACAAAACCGATGTTGTTCAGGCGAAAGTCGATGAGCTGCGATGATTTGAGTTTTGACAGGTTGGTGCCGCCAATGACGATCTCACCGGATGTTGGCATATCGAGGCCGCCGATCAGGTTCAGCAGGGTGGTCTTGCCAGAACCCGATGGTCCGACAATGCATGTGAATTCGGCTTCCATGAAGTCCAGGGTCACCTCATTCACGGCATGGACCTTTACTTCGGTCGAGTTATAGATCTTGTTCACATGCGTTAATTCGAGTACTTTCATGGCTTGTCAGGTTAATTCGTTTTCTATACGGTGCGCAGTGCTTCCACCGGATTGAGCTTCAAGGCTTTGCGTGCCGGCCATATCGATGATACGATAGCGGTGGCAATGACCATTATCACGGTAAATATGAAAAACTCAACCGTGACGACCGGGTACACCCTTGCAGCATATCCAATGGCCTCCATGCCTTCACCCCAGCCCGTAAAATGGATCCCTGTATTTCCAAGGATTTTAGTGATTCCCCATCCGGAAAGCATGCCTGCGGCCGCTCCTACGATGGTCAGAAAGATGGTCTCAAACATAATCATAGCAAAGATCCTCCGCCGGTTCATTCCTATGGCCATGAGCATACCCAGCTCTTTTGTCCTTTCCAGAATGGCCATCAACATCGTGTTTATTATGCCGAAAGCAAGGGCAAGCATGATGATCCCAATGAAGATGATATAATACAGGATCATAAAATCGTTCATCATCGCTGCATCCGGAGCCAGCTCTTTCCACGTATCGACTGTATTGTCACCGGAAATACCGCTCAGTTTATCTTTTACCTTGTTGACGTCATCGATGTTTTCAAGCAAAATGGCAATTTCATGCGTAAGGATCTCGTCGCCTCCGTAAAGTTTTTGCAGCCCTCCCGCGGTCACAAAGACTGCGGTCTGGTCAAACCCCGTATTCGTTGTCTTATATATACCGCAAACCCTGAAAATGCCCTGGATAGGATTTCCGTCCCTGTCTGATATGGATATCTGGATTTTGTTCCTGATACGGTAATCAAGAGCCTTCTCGGTTATTTGACGGCCATACCTGTCTATTTCTTTTTTACTGAATTCTTTCTTTACAGCTTCCTTGAAATCCTTGGGCGACCTGAACCTCTTATCCTTGAGCGTCCCGAGCTTTACCAGAAGGCTTTCCGGAACATTCTGGCCCCTCAGGCTCTCCATGGTGCTGTCAGTAATGATATATTGCTTCAGTTTTAGAATTTCTGCAGTTTTATCACTGATCAGGATGTCGCCAGGACTTTGCATGTCGAGGTATCTGCCACCGCCTGGTACGATCTTCTTATAGATTTCGGTGATATGCTTTTCTTTTTCCGGATCCACACCGTAGATCATCACACCTGTATTTGCCCACGGAGTGGTTGCCATGGCAATAATCCTGGCCCTTTTCACCCAGCCCTTAAGGTCTTCCAGGGAAGCGATGCACAGGGTAGTTGCGTCCAGATCGCCTACGGTAAGATTGATCTCTTCGTTCTTAATATAATCCGCATTATGGATCTGAATATGTGATACTTCATTGTATATGGCGCTATCGAGACGTTGCCGGATCCATCCCTCCATAATGCCGACAAGAAGCACTCCGGCAATAATGCCAAGAGTCACGGCCAGGATTACGACCATGCTTCTTTTATTGTTGCGCCATATGTTCTTCCATGCGATCGATAAGATCATAGCATATGTTGTTTAACCTTTGAGCGCCTCGATTTCTTTAAGTCTGCCTATTTTCCGTAAAGGATAAATGGTTGCCAGCACTACCATCAGCCCGACCACCACAGCCTGCCAGTAAAAATACGGCCCGAACCATGCTGTGGGCATCACCGCATCCCATCCCCAGTCTTCCATCATGTTGGCCAGATCCCCTTTCAGGATGATGGGAAAATAGTGGAAATACATGATCAGCGGCACACTGGCCAACAGTCCGAATACCAAACCAATGGCACCAAGCAGCATCATTTCGGTCGTCACGATTCTTTTAAGCTTATTTCTCTGCATTCCGATCGCAACGAGTACGCCGAATTCTCTTTTTCTCTCGGAAACCATCATCAGGACCGTGCCGAATATCCCGAAGAAGATGATGAAATAAAGGATTCCGAGCATTGCGACCCCCGACTGACTGTCGCCCTGGATCTGCTGGTAAAGGATTGGATTGAGTTCGTACCAGGTTCGGGCCGTGATGCTTTTATCCTTCAGAAGTAAGTTTATCCTTGATTTTGCCGTTTTGATCAGGCGGTTTGACTGATCCGTAAGATTGACAACAAGCGAGGTGATCTTTCCTTCAGCGTCAAAGAACTTCTGTGCTGCTGGTATTGTCATAATGATCAACTTATTGTCAATGTCGGGAGAGGGCATCTTGATGATCCCCCTCACGGGGAATATTCCGTTTGCCGACACCCCATGATATCCCTGCCCCATGAGAATAACCGAATCCCCGACCCCCACCTTAAGATAGCTGGCAAGCCGGTCCGACACAAGGATACCATCGTCATCCTGTGCGAGGTATCCGTTTGGAACTTCCGTCCACTTAAGGATCTCAGGTATGAATCGTTCCCCGTCATCGTTGTCAAGATCCAGTTCAAGTTCCAGCCTTGCCAGCGACGAATATGCCCTGCCCAGATTCCCTTTCACCTTTTCAAGCACATCTTCAGGCACTGTGCCTGAGTCGTTTAAACCTTTCACAGCGTCCTCGGTGATCCTGTATTTTACAAGTTTGGTTTCGGGATCCGAAAAGTTTTTTTCCCTGACCGGATCGATGGCGATAACGGCAACACCTTTGGTCAGGGTACCGCTGGAGACAAGAGTAAAAGATTCGAGGTGAGGAGTAACAGAAACGACATCTTCGACACCAAGGATCGCAGCTTCAGTGGAGTCGGTGTAATCGAAGGAGTAGTCAAGGAGCGGATTGTCCTGGTACTTTTCGTGCTGTACCTGCAGTGAGCCCGTAAACGATTCGATGAAATTATTGATCATATGATCATACGAGCCAAGCTGGTATGATCTCATGATGACCGCAAAGAACACCGCGAAGAAAACAGATGCTGAAGTGATGAGGGTACGGCGCCTGTTTCTCCAGAGATTCCTCCACGCTATTTTGAATTCCTCTTTCATGCCGTTGATCTTGCTTTTCTAACGGACTGTTTTCATGTTCTGCTGGGAGAAGAAATCCTCCTCGATCTTGATATTGAACTGAGTATCCATCATTTCAAGACGGGTCTCGTATCCTTCTTTCTCCGTATCCCATGGTATCATGACCATTCTGGAAGGAAGCATGCGGTCGCCCATCTGCCTGATATCACTGGCTTTCATCGAACTGGCAAGTGCGTCGTCCTCATCATAATACTCAGCCTGAAGCTCGTAATAATCTTCCCTGGAGATCCAGACCAGTATTTTGCCCCATACAACGGCCGCATCCGGTTTCGGTATGAATTCGATGATGTAGCAGTCATACCCGTCAATTACTTCGCTGCCGGTGATTTTGTGATAGTAGTCGTCGACCATGGAATTCATCTTCACCAGGTCATCGTTGGTAAAATCAGAGCCCATCCAGGATTGGCCCATCATGGAGGGGGGTATTTTTATCATTCGGTTGATGGAAGGCATCCAGTTCCACATGTCATTGTACCGTTTCAGAAATACCTGGCCCGCATCCTTGGCGGGTGAGGTGATATAGATCATGTAGAAATCACTGCCCAGCGACCATGACTTCATGGTCACTTCCCGTGTCCATTCGGGCCTGACTATCGTCATTTTCAATGTCCCTTTGCTTGACAGTCCGTTGACTTTATCCTGGGCCCGTCTGACGATCTCGGTGGCAGTCAGGCTTTGGGTCGTGCCCGTTGTTGCTATCATAAGCAGGAAACATGCAAGGCCAATATATGCAATGAGATTACGTTTCATAATTTTCCGAATTAATATGGCTGAATTTTTCTATGATCAAATTCTTTATCTTCTCAACCGGAAAATGATCCGGATCAATGACATGATTGAATGCAATACCATCAAGAACAGCTGCAAAGAAAATGGCTTCCGCCAACGGGTCCGCCACACCCTTTTTTTTGAAGTAATGGATCTGGATGTCAAGCAACCGTGGAACAAGCTTGGCAAATCCTTCATGGACCAGTCGATGAACCGACGCCTGCATGATCAATGAAAAATAAAGCCTCCAGTAGCGGATGTTTTCCTGAAGGATCTCAAATATTTTATTGATCATGAAATGAAACTCGGTATCAGTCAGCACCCCATCCTCATCCTGGTCAAATGTGGTGGCCAGATCCTGGATACCTTTGTCAATGATTTCCCTGATCAGTTGTTCCTTGCTGGTGAAGTAGTTATACATCAATCCTTTTGAAATCCCTGCCTTTTTGGCGATCTTGCTGATGGAGGTGGAATAATAACCCTCATTGGCAAACAACTCCAGTGCTGTTTCCATGATTTGGGCTTTTCGGTTTTCCCTGATCTCCTCCCATTGTTTTTCGGTTCGTGGCATCAGAATAGGTTTAGACTGACTGTTTAGTCAATATAAAATACGATATAAAAAAATGACTGAACGACCGGTCAAAATTAGTTCATAAAAATGGGAAAAGCAAGTAAAAACTGAAATAAATTTTTGTGGTCATTTGCTCGGCGCCTGGCGCGCCTCGCGATATTCGTGGTCATTTGTTAAACTGCTGACTGGCGACTGCCGACTGGCATCCGGAATCAGAGACCCAGAATCTGGTAATTGAACTTCCGCGGGTTGATGCACATCACCGGGATCTGGGAACTGTTGAAGATCATCTCTTCATCGTAGGTGCCCAGCAGGAATTTCGTGAAACTGGCGTTGGGATTGGTCATAATCAGGATCAGGTCTGCATCGATGGATGTAGCATAATCAAGGACAGCTGCTGAGAATCCCGTACTTTTCTGGGGGATCATGTACGTATGCTTGACTTTGTTCTTTTTGAAGTATTCATCCATCAGCTTGGCAGCTTCGATGATACTTTCGTCGGTGGTGCTGGTCTGATAGATATGAATGGTGGAGTTGAACTGGCGGGCGATGAACACGGCCCATTTGGTCTTTTCCCACGGACCCGCGTCACTGGTGACCGGAAGCACGATATTTTTAAATCCTTTCCTTGGTGGCCGTTTCTGTACGACGATCACGGGAACCGGCGAACTGGCAATCACCTTGAGTGCAAAGCTTCCGGTGAGTTTTTGCATACCGACTTTCCCATGAGTGCCGAGGTAGATCAGGTTGGCACCGATGTCTTTGGCCACTTCGCCGATGGTTGTGAAAATACTGCCTTCCAAAGACTTGATCTCCACTTCGACTTTGTATTTCGATTGGATTTCGGCAGCTCTTTTTTCAAGTTTTTCGGTAATGGCACCTATCCCTAAGTTCACTTTGTCCAAATAAGCATATGTGTCCTTATTGATCACATGAAGCAAGCACAATTTGAATTTCAGGATCTTTGCATTTTCAGCGGCCTGGATGATCGCATTGTCACAGATTTCAGAGAAATCCGTCGGTACCAGAATGATGTCGTTCATCTCGTTTTTCATGGGGATGTGTTTTGCGTTGAATCGAACCTCAAAAATAAAAAAAATCAAGACAATGGAGAGGGAATAATTTATTTATTTCGGGAGGGTTGACTTTAGTGCTGCAAATAAGGAGTTGCAAGTTGCAGGTTGCCTGACAAATCCCAAATCCCAAGCACCAGATCCCAAGCAAATCTCAAATTCCAAGATCCAATAGTTAGTTCGTAATTTGGATCCTGGAATTTGTTTGGAATTTGGAAGCTGTAATTTAGGATTTACGATTTCAGTGCCCTGAAATCGTTTCCCGTAGGATTCTGGAATACCTGCAGGTCGAACAAAGGCACGGCTGCCAGCACATGATCAAAGATGTCGGACTGGACATTCTCGTACGGCACCCACACCTGGACTTTACTGAAACAGTATATTTCAATGGGCAGTCCTGAATCGGAGGGCTGGAGCTGGCGGACCATGAGCGACATGTTGGAGTCGATCTGGTCATTGTTTCTCAGGTAGCCAATGAGATAGGCACGAAAAATCCCGATGTTGGTCTGCCGCCGGCCGTTCAGTAATACAGAGTTATCGATATCGAACTGCTTGTTGAATTCCTGAATTTCTTTTTCCGTTTCATCCACATAGGCTGCAACATGCTGGAATTTTCGGAACCGTTCGAGCATTTCCGGTGTGCAGAATTGAATGCTCTGGATGTCTATATTCACCGAACGCTTGATCCTCCTGACTCCCGATTCCTCCATGCCGCGCCAGTTCTGGAACGAATCGGAGACGAAGGAATATGTCGGGACCGTTGTGATGGTCTTGTCAAAGTTCTGGATCTTCACCGTGGTCAGCGTAATGTCCTGAACCGTGCCGTCCGCACCGAATTTACTCATGGTTACCCAGTCTCCTTTGCGAAGCATATCATTGGCAGCCAGCTGAATACCCCCGACCAGGCCCAGAATGGAATCCTTGAAGATCAGCATCATTACAGCTGACAATGCCCCCATCCCTGCCAGCAGGGCCAGGGGAGACTTTCCGATGAAAACACTGATGATCAGGATGCCGAAGATCACATAGATGATCATTTTGCCTATCTGTACGTATCCCTTGATAGGTCTTGTCTTCGACATCTCATATTCCTGATAGATCTCCTCTGATGCGTTCAGCACGGAATTGAAAATGAGAATTGTGACCATGAGCATATAGATCTCCACGCCACGGTATAGGACTATGGAGATCCTGGCATATTCAGTCAGGGCCAGGGGCAACAGCTGAAGAACGATATATGCAGGGATCAGGTAGGAGAGCCGGTTGAAGAATTTCTTCTGGAAAAGGATGTCATCCCATTTGGTGGTTGTCTTTTTTGAAATATGATGGAAGACGGCTATCAGTATCCATTTTGCAATAAAGTAGGCGATGGTGGCGGTCAGAAGGATGATCATGACCTCCACCAGTTCTTTCATGAGGTTGGCATTGGCATCCGTAAGCCCTTTCTCCAGAAGCCATTCCTTTATGATGACGTCAAATTGTTGTGCCAGTGAAATACTATCTGTCATAATGATTCGATTTTCAGGGTACAATTACGTTGAGTGATTTTGGTCTGACCACCACTTCAATTTCTTCGCCGAGATGTTCCACCTCACCGTCCAGGTTAACGATTCCCGGGCTGTTCCCTTCCAGAAGCACGTGTTTTCCTTTCACGATCCGTACATACCTCGATTTGTCGATTTGTTTCATGAAGAGCAGGTTGACTATGATAGCCACCTTTGCCATGGGTATCTTGCGAACCATGCAAATATCGATCAATCCGTCGTCGATTTCGGCAGTAGGGGCGATATAGGCGTTGTAACCGAACTGGTTTGAGTTAGCAAAGCTGACAAAAAGAACCTTTTCCCTGTATCTTTCACCATCGATCCGAAGGGTGTACTTCTTGGGTTTGTAGCCGGGATATTCATTCAGGATGATCCTGAAATAGGATTGAAATCCGCGATTTGCGTTTTCTGTGAATTTCTGGGCTACGACCGCGTCAAATCCCACTCCGGCAATACTGACGCAGGTTCTGCCGTTGATTTGCAGCGTGTCAATGGTTTGGATCCTGAATGCATTGATCACCTCCAGGGCTTTACTGATCCGGAAGGGGATATGCAGGTGATGAGCCAGGCCATTGCCCGATCCGGAAGGAATGATACCAAGGGCGATATCCTTTCCCGTGATGGCTTGTGCTATTTCATTGATAGAACCATCACCGCCGGCAGTGACAATGGCATCGGCATGGTCTTCCACAGCCTTACCGGCCAGTTGGATGGCGTGGCGCGGGGAATCGGTAAAACTTACAGAGCACTGATAACGGGTAGTGTCCATGTATTTTCCAACAGCTTCAGCCAATTCATCATGCCTGCCCGTTCCTGAGGCAGGATTGATGATGAAATGGATCTTTTTTCTGACAAACGGTCTTTTTATCAATTCCTTCTCTATCATTTGACATTCACCTTAACCCTAAACTCAGCCCTGACCTGAACCAGCGTCCTTATATTCACCCCTTATCAAGAACACAAATGTACAAAAAAAGAGAAGAGACACCTTCAGGGCGTCTCTTCTCTCAAAATGATAAACCGATGTTAAATTGCCGATTACTGCTGTACTTTGACGGAAATATCGATGGTCCCATCAGCACCCACGGCAATGTTATTCACTTTGATCAAACCGTATTTGGATGTAACTGTCTTAAAGAGAAGAACATCACCGACTGCAAGGGTTGCGATGCGTGTTTGGTCTGGTTCTGTGGCAGCTTCTTGCATGATGATCGTATCATCTGTTACGGTATTCCATTCAATGACCGTAGACACTTTTCTGAACAACGTATTGTTTTTTGTTGTCCATGTCTGGAGTCCGTTGGCGGCATTGTTAAACACAAGAGCTGCATGGGAGTCGTTGGGAGAAGCAATGGTTGACAGGTCGGAAGCTCCGTAGAAGTACATCCAGTCAACCTTTGTCTGGTTGACTTTGGCTTCAGCCAGTGAATAGATGGATCCGTCTGCTGAGGCAAAAGAACTACCGGTTGAGCTCTGATACGATCCCAGGATCTTCTGGTCAAAGGATGTAATAGGTCCGGCAGAGCTTTCCGTGGTTATGTTCACTGATATTTCGCTTGTCTGCCCGTCCTTATCGGTGATCTTGAAGGCTATCCGCTCAGTGCCTTCCGTATTGAGGGTAGTCATGGTGATATCAATGCTGTAATAGGAAACGTCGATGGCTGTGTCCCAGGTGAACCAGGTAGCATTGTTGTAGACCCTGGTGAGTTCCAGAAGTGACAGCTTGGCGCCTGAAGATGAGTTGGAAGCTGCGGTGATCCCAATCGTAAATTCGGCATCAGTATCCAGTGTTACGTCCTGACTTACATACCCTGCACCGCCTTTGAAAGAGATGGTGGGTTTTACATCGCCTTCTTCATCATCTGTACACGAAGTCATAAAGAATAATCCACTGACCATAAGCAATACAAACAAATAAATTAACTTCTTCATAATAAACAATTTTAAATGATTAATAGATACTGGGAATTTTCGACAAAAGTATATAAAATTAGTTCAATTTATAGGAAATCATCTGAATTTTTGAGCGACCGTTTTTAACAAATATTGTTCCAAATTTTTAATTTTGTCGTGGAATCGGGACAATGGAGGAGAAAGGAGAGGGGAGATATCTATTATGAAGGATGAAGAATGAAGGATGAAATATTTAATAATTGGCTTGCAGTTTGAAGCTTGCAGCTTGTGACTTGCAACATATAACCTTATAATCATATGAACAACACGATCGCGCAAGTAGGGAACAAGGGAGAGCGAGTTCGCTCGGATTGTTATGTCACCCTTGAGTTGACGGAATCGGGCGGATTGGACATTCAACCCGAAAGTAAAGTTAAGACTTTGTTTGGAAAGGATATCTTGAATCTGGCCAGGGAGGTGCTTGAGTTTTTCGGCATCACCAATGCACGGCTTATTATCGAGGACAGCGGCGCGCTGTCCTTTGTCCTTGCTGCACGCATCGAAGCGGCGGTAAAAAAGCTGGTCAGCACCGATAAAGAATTTCTTCCTGCCATGATCCCTGAGAATGAGTACAGGACTGCCCGTGACCGGCAGCGCGTCTCCCGTCTTTATTTGCCCGGAAACACGCCGAGCCTGATGATCAACGCGGGTATTCATCACCCTGACGGGATCATCCTTGACCTGGAGGATGCTGTGGCGCCTGACCGGAAATTCGAAGCCTCTTTTCTGGTAAGGAATGCTCTGCGGCAGCTAGATTTCTACGGAGCTGAGCGTATGGTCAGGATCAACCAGGTACCAGGGGGGCTCGAAGACCTTGAATTCCTGGTGCCGCATAATGTGAACCTGGTCCTGGTCCCCAAGTGTGAAAGTGCCACGCAGATCCGTCAGGTGAACGACCGGATCCGGCAGATCGGCGAAAGAATGGGTGTTCAGCCGCAGGTATGGCTGATGCCCATCATTGAAAGCGCACTTGGGGTGGTGAAGGCTTACGAAATCGCTACCGCTGCCGAAAATGTGGTTTCCCTGGCCATTGGACTGGAAGATTACACGGCCGATCTGGGCACCAGGCGGACGGTGGAAGGCACAGAATCCTTTTATGCACGCTGCCAGCTTGTCGTCGCGTGTAAAGCTGCCAGCATACAAGCCATCGATTCCGTTTTTTCCGATGTGGACGACATGGAGGGCCTCCGTCAGACTGTCCTTCGTTCAAAAGCCCTTGGATATGACGGCATGGGATGCATCCACCCACGTCAGATAAGGGTAATTCATGAAAATTATGCTCCTGAAAGAGATGAGATCGAGAAAGCGAAAAGAATCGTGAAAGCGTTTGATGAGGCTGAAGCAAAGGGACTTGGCGTAGTTTCGCTGGGATCGAAAATGATTGATCCACCGGTCGTAAAGAGGGCAATGAAGACCATTGCGACCGCAGTAAAAATGGGCAAACTGTCACAAAACTGGAGGGAAGAAGAATGAAAAAATATGATCAACTGGTAACCAATGCGGCAGGAAGGATCGTCCCGACCATTATCAACGGAAAACAGCAGACTCCATATTTAGGAGTGGGCCAGTACAGGCCTTCCGGGCGCAAAGCTGCTCCAACCATCGCCACGTGTGCGGATTATCCGGCAGATGGCAACAAGCTGGTCCCGACCCTACGCGATGCCCTCATCCGGTGCGGGCTCAGGGACGGGATGACCATCTCCACCCATCATCATTTCCGCGACGGCGACCTGATCGCCAACCAGATCTTCGACATTGCTCATGAACTTGGCGTAAAGGACCTGATGTGGTTCCCTTCCGCCTCGTTTCCGTGCCATGCTCCTCTGATCAAATACCTTGAAGATGGCACCATCAACCGGATCGAGGGCAGCATGAACGGACCTCTCGGGAGATTTTGTTCGGAAGGCAAGATGAAAGGGCTCGGCGTGCTCCGCTCGCATGGCGGAAGGTACCAGGCTGTACAGGATGGCGACGTACATATTGACATTGCTGTGATAGCGGCTCCGACGGCCGATCCCTTCGGTAATGCCAACGGGGTGGATGGCTCGGCCGCATGCGGATTGCTGGGTTTTGCACTGGCGGATTCCCAGTATGCTGATAAAGTGATTGTTGTCACGGATAACCTGGTGCCATTCCCGTGCATTCCCTGGCAAATTCACGGGAATTATGTAGATTACACGGTAAAGGTGGATAAAGTGGGCATCCCAGAAAAGATTGTGTCAGGTACGACACAGATCACTCGAAGCCCTGACCGGTTGCTGATCGCCGAGATGACAGCCCGGTTCTGCGACCAGGCAGGGATCGTCAGGGATGGTTTTTCGTTCCAGGCAGGCGCAGGCGGAACAGCATTATCCATCGGGATCTATTTTGCCGATCTTCTCCGTGAAAGGAACATGAAAGCCCGGTTCATGAGGGGCGGGAGCAACAAGTATCTGGTGAAGATGCTGGAGGAGAACCTGGGTGAATACATTCTTGACGGCCAGACCTTCGACCTGGATGGTGTCCGGTCAATGCGGGAAAATCCCCACCATGTGAACACAAGTCCCTTCACCAGCTACAACTACCACGGCAAGGGAAATTTTGCCAGCATGATCGACGTGGTCATCCTTGGAGCCACGGAGGTTGACGTGAACTTCAATGCCAATGTGGTGACCCATTCCGATGGGTACCTGCTCCACGGTATCGGAGGTTGGCAGAACTGCCTGTTCTCCAAATGTACCATACTGCCCATCCCATTGTTCAGGGATCGCATACCGGTCATCAAGGATGAAGTGACCACCCTTTGCGGACCCGGTGAACTGATCGATGTGATCGTTACCGAACGGGGGATAGCGATCAATCCGAGGCGGGAAGACCTCATCGAAAAGATGAGGGGTTCCGGTTTAACCATCAAAACAATCGATAAGCTGAAGGATGAAGCCGAGAAAATTTGCGGAGTTCCCGCCAAACCGGATCTGGACGAAGAGGTCGTTGCAGTGATCAAATGGGTTGACGGAACCGTCATCGATTCCGTAAGAAAAGTCAGAACCTGATTGAAAAGGGATGACATCCCGTGTCACGGGATGTCATCCTATTTTAATACCTTGATTACCAGCGTATTGGCGATCATGTCGTGCAGAGCCTGCTTCTTCTCGGTAAAACCCGCCATGATGTACCCGATCATTAAGATCATACCAGAGATGATCTTTCCAAAATAACGCCCTGTGGCTCGTGCGAAAGAGATGCGGTTGCCTTCCAGATCAGTAACGCGGGCTCCAACGGCCATCTTCCCAAGCGTAGCCTGATACTTTGAGGATTCCATCAGGGCATAGTATAACCAGGTGAACGCCGTGACCAGAAGAGCTGTTAAAATGGCCAGTCCAACCACGGATCCGATAAATTGACACGTGCCCGGATCAACTCCGCTGTAAAAATCCCAGTCCCTGTCGTACCAGTCTGACATCCTGAAAAGGCTGAATCCCATGATTGTCCAAACTGGAGCGAATACGATAAAGGTGGCAAACGACACAAGAAGATCGTCGATCAAGTACGCAAGAAAACGCCACCAGAAACCTGCATAGGTCGTTTTGTTGACGGATTCTGCTGAAGGTGTTACAGTTTCCATAGCAATTTAATTTTTGTAAGTAATTCCCTTGGTCAAAGATAAATCATTTTTTTGATCTCAGCCATTTTTTCCGTTAATTTGTAAAAGCGCTTTATCCGCTGAAATGTGATCATTCCGATAATTCCTATCCGCCATGAAAAAACATATCAACCACTTGTTGATCCTTCTGACATGTTCACTGATCCTGGCCTGTACCCCAAAACAAACCATCAGGATCATTGAAAGGGATTTTGAAGATGTTGTCCAGCAATACCAGAACCTGACCTTCGTTTTCAATCACCCCATTGTGGATGATTCATCCCTCAACCGTTGGGATTCGCTGGAATATATGTCCTTCCAGCCTTATGTTAAAGGGAAATACATGTGGGTGGAACCTGACCGGCTTGTATTTTCACCGATCGAGTCGTTTGCACCCAGCTCTGATTACACGGTGGGAATTTCCCGGGACCTGTTCACCGGTATCGATCCGAAGTGGGTCATGGATGATTATAAAATTCCGTTTCACACACCCTATCTGGACCTCGAATCCATTTCCTCCTACTGGACAAGGAGTGAAGCAGCCTGGGGAAAGGTGGAGGTCAAAGCCACCTTCAATTTTTCATACATTGTCGATCCGGTATCGTTGCGTCAGGTCCTCGCACTTCGCTTTAAGAACGGCGATATTCCTTTCACGCTTGTTACCGAAAGTCCTTCAAGAACGATCGAGGTATCCCTTGATCTGCCAACACCGGAATCGCTGGCCAATCAGACTGTCACTGCAGTCATTTCCGAAGGAATGTCTTGCGTTGGCAGTAACTGGAAAAGTCCCAAAAAGGTGAGGCAGGATATCCGGATCCCAGCCAAGGAAGATCTTCGGGTGGCAGGAATGACCCCTGTCTGGGACAAAGGGATGGGCACTATTCTGGTCAGGACTACGCAGCCTGTGGATGGAAGCAATCTGAAGGAACTGGTGATCATCGAACCCCCTGTCATTTTCTCTGCTGAAGCAGTAAAGGACGGGATCATGATCAGAGGTGAATTTCTGGAAGGGCAGAGTTACAAGATCACCCTTTCCGGGCAGATCAGGGGAGTGTTTGGAAAAGAACTCAGCAAGCCCTACAGTCAGTTCATTACCTTCAGTCAAATAGAACCTTTCATCGCTTTCACAGAAAAGAATGCACTGTATCTTTCCTCACAAGGTGAGCGTAACCTGGGCGTTCAGGTCATCCATGTACCCAGGATTAAGCTAAGCGTATTCAAAGTATTTGAAAACAACCTGCTGCACTACCTGCGGGCTGGAAAGCAATGGGAATGGATGTATGAAAATGATGAATACTACGATTTTTACCAGTATGCGTTTGATGACAATTTTGGTCAGCTGGTCTTCACCAGGGAAATCGAAACCAACCGTCTGCCAAAGAGCGGAAATTTCAGGTTGCTGAACCTTGACCTCAAGGATCTTGAATTCAAGGATTCTTTCAAGGGAGTTTACCTTGTCAGGGTGGAATCTACGGAAAAGAAATGGCTTCGGGATATTCAAATGGTATCCCTTTCGGATATCGGTTTGATCGTAAAAGAAGGGTCGGACGACATTCACGTATTCACCAATTCGTTGCTGGATGCTACCCCCATGCCGGATGTGCGCATTGATTTCATCAGCAGGAGCAACCAGGTGGTCTACTCAGCCACAACGGACAAGCAGGGGCATGCGGTCTTCCGGAATAAAAAATCCGTGTTGCCTGATTCACCGGTAAGTATGATAACGGCACGAAAGGGGGATGATTTCAATTTTCTGAATTTCAATACTAATTATGTGGAGACATCCCGATTCGACGTGGGTGGTAAAAGGACTCATTTCAGCGATTATGATGTTTTTATTTATGGCGACAGGGATCTGTATAGGCCTGGGGATTCTGTTTTCATCAATACGGTCGTGAGGACAAACGAATGGAAGAATGTCCCCGGCATACCGGTAAAGATCAAAGTGGTTTCGCCCAACGGCAGGGATTACTTCACGCTCAGGAAAATGCTCAACGATCAGGGTGCTGCTGAGAGCCGTATCCTGATCCCGGCCGATGCCATGACAGGATCCTACGGGATTGAGGTTTATTCTGGGAATGATGTTCTGATGGGTTCCTCGCGCATACGGGTGGAAGAGT
This sequence comes from Bacteroidales bacterium, assembly GCA_028716265.1. GTDB lineage: Bacteria > Bacteroidota > Bacteroidia > Bacteroidales > JAGONC01 > JAGONC01. The sequence continues at coordinate 23,550 of JAQUQD010000036.1, forward strand.
TCATTCCGGACAGGATCCGGGTTACCGCTTCAACCGATAAAGAGTACTATCTTTCAGGTGAGGATATAAGCCTTGCCATACAGGCCACCAACCTTTTCGGCCCGCCGGCCGCAGGCAGGAACTATGAAGCGGAACTGCAGCTGAGCAGTAAAGATTTCCAACCTGAATCATTTCCGGACTATACCTTCCAGGTGAATCTACCGAAGAATCTGACATTTGGTTCCATCCTGAGGGAGGGGAAGACCGATGCACAGGGACATGCGTCGGAGACTTTCCATATAGATAAGTATCAGGACATCGGGATACTGGAAGGGAGGATCTACACGACAGTCTTTGATGAAACCGGCCGGCCGGTAAACCGGCTGAACCGGTTCGACCTGTTCACGCAAGAGCTTTTCTTTGGCATACGGCAAACGGATTACTGGGTGGATACCCGCAGACCGTTGCATCTCCGCTTTATAGCGGTCAACAGGGATGGGAATAAGGTGTCAGCGGCAAGCGCAAGTTTGGAAATTGTGCACGTACGATGGGAAACTGTCATCGAGCGCCATGGCAACCGGTATAACTACCGTTCTGAAAAGCAGGAGTCGGTCATGTACAATACAATCCTTTCGTTGGCCGACGGCTCGGCAACATTTGACTACACACCTTCGCTTTCGGGTATGTATGAAGTGCGGATTGCCTCAGGTCCGGGTGGGAATTATGTCTCACGTGAGTTTTACGCTTATGGTTACGGAGATACGGATTACACTTCCTTTGAGGTGAGCAGGGAAGGGGAGGTGCTGATCGGGGCGGATAAAAAGGTATATCGGCCGGGAGAAACCGCCAACGTGCTTTTTAATGCACCTTTCGACGGTACGTTGCTGGTCACGGTGGAACGGGGGAATGTAATTGATTACCGGTATGTGGTTACCCAGGATAAAGCCGCCAGTATTTCCTTCCCGGTTACTGACGACTATGTTCCGAACGTGTACATTTCTGCAACAGCCATCCGCAAGATCGGCCTGGATGATTTGCCTATTACGGTGGCACATGGTTATCTCTCCATGGAGGTGGAAAAAAAGGAGAACAAGTTGGATCTTATCATACAGGCCCAGGAATCATCCCGAAGTAAAACACAGCAGACAGTCACTGTGAAAACCGAGCCCGGAGCGGAGGTGACCGTTGCCGTGGTGGACGAGGGCATCCTTCAGATCACCGATTATGCTACACCCGATCCTTACGCCTATTTTTACCAGAAGCGGGCCCTGGAGGTCAGCCCCTATGATCTGTATGCCTGGCTGTACCCTGAGTTGAAGGCACAACAGTCCAGTTTCGGAGGGGGTGAAGGATTCGATCTGGGTCGAAGGATCAACCCCCTGACCAGTAAAAGAGTAAGACTGGTCTCTCTGTGGAGCGGCGTACTCAGGGCGAACAGCTCCGGTGAATGCACCTTCCGGGCGGAAATCCCATCCTTTTCAGGCTCTTTGCGCGTAATGGCCATTGCCTACAGGGACCACCGGTTTGGAGCGGCCGAGAAAACGATCCGGGTGGCTGACCCGATCGTCATCAGTACCGCCCTGCCACGTTTCCTGAGTCCCGATGATAAAGTCATTATGCCGGTAATGCTCTCCAATACCACTGAACGATCGGCTGGTGCGGAGGCCACCCTGTCACTGGAAGGGCCTCTGGAGGCCGTAGGGAGCGATCGTTTCCGGGTGGATATCCCGGCGAACAGCGAACAGCAGGTGCTCTTTGAGATCAAGGCTGGGCGATCCATCGGACACGGGGAAGTCAACGTGCAGGTTTCTGCCTTTAATGAGCGGTTTACAGATAAAGTACAGATCCCTGTCAGACCGGCGGCCGGACTTCAGAAGATCACGGGATCGGGTGCCATCACTGGCGATGAAGCGCAGACATTTAACATTATGTCTGATTTTTTGGATGGAACCTCTTCCTCCTGGCTATTGGTAAGTAAATCGCCTGTGACTGAATTCTACAGAGACCTGACTCGTTTGGTCGATTACCCTTATGGGTGCATCGAGCAAATTGTGTCGCGGGCATTTCCACTTCTTTATTATACAGATCTTGCGGAGCTGTTGAAACAGGGTAGCAGGTTCATCGCCTATAATCCGGATTATCTTGTTCAGGAGGCGATCCGCAAGATCTATTCCATGGTGCGTTACGATGGTGGCCTGCTGTACTGGCCGGGCGGCGACGAGGAGACATGGTGGGGAACCATCTATGCCGCCCATTTCCTTATAGAAGCAAAAAAAGCAGGCTTTGCCGTCGATCCCGCTGCCCTGAACCAGATGATCCGGTATATTAACTCCAGGGCCAAGGATAAAGAAACGGAGGAGTATTATTTCAGGGACGAAGCGGGAAACTCCGTTCGCGTTGTGGCAGCCAAAAGGGAGATCTTTTATTCGCTGTATGTTCTTGCCCTTGGCGGATCGCCCAACGTTTCACTGATGAATCATTACAAACCCATGGCTTCACAGATGACAGAGGACAGCCGGTACCTTCTTGCGGCCTCCTACCTCGTGACCGGCGATGCTGTCAGCTATCAGAAGCTGTTGCCATTAGCTATGTCTGGTAATCCTTCCCAAAGGGCGTTCGGCGGTAGTTTTTACTCCCATACCCGCGATCTTGCCATCACGCTCTCCACGTTGCTGGACGTGGATCCTGATAACCTTCAGATCCCGGTGCTTTCAAGAGCCTTATCCCTGCAGCTCAAACAGCAGTCGTGGCTTTCCACCCAGGAGAGTGCATTCACGCTGATGGCGCTGGGAAAACTGTCCCACCGCGCTCAGAAAGCAACCGTACAAGCTTCCGTGACCATCGGCGGGAAAGAGGCCGGCCGTTTTGAGGGTAAAGATCTTCTCATCCGTGAGGATCTGGTCAACAAGCAGGTTGGGATCCAGACCACCGGACAGGGTATGTTGTATTTTTTCTGGCAGGTGGACGGGATCAGCGCAACCGGGACAATCCGGGAGGAGGACAGGTTCATGGAAGCCAGGAAGGCATTTTTCACCCGGGAAGGAACCACCATTGGCTCAAAGACCTTTGAACAGAATGACCTGATTATAGTCAGGATCAGCGTGCGGTCATTGATGATGGACCGGATTGAGAATGTAGCCATTACGGATCTTTTACCCGCCTGTTTCGAGATCGAGAATCCAAGGCTTGACTCCGAACGCGAACTCACCTGGATCAAAGACGCACGCTCTCCGGATTACCTGGATATCCGGGATGATCGTATCTCCTTTTTCACAACGGCCACACGCGAGTGGAAACATTTCTATTACACTGTACGTGCCGTATCAAAAGGGGAATACCGGATGGGACCCGTGAGCGCCGACGCGATGTATAATGGGGAGTATCATTCGTATAACGGCGGAGGGATGGTTGTGGTGAAATGAGAGAGGAGAGAGATTATTTCTCCTTTCTCCTTTCTCCTCTCTCCTCTCATTAAAACGGCCAAAAGTTATTATCAAACCAGATTTGTTCGTTCAGCTCTTCGTCAATTGTCTCGGTCAGGGATCATGAATATAACAATCCAGACCTTGAAAAGTTGAATAAATGCCTAACTTTGCATCCTAATCAAGTGTCAGTGGATATTCAGATCCTCCAGGAATTATTCAGGAAATGGTCGGGCCGGAAGCCTTCAGCGATGGAACCCATCCATGGTTCCGGCTCTGCCAGAAAATATTTCCGTTTGCAGAATGGTGACCTGTCTGCTATCGGCGTTTGTCACGATGGGTATGAGGAAAACAGGGCGTTTTTGTCCTTTACACGCCATTTCCGGTCCCACGGATTACCCGTCCCGGAGATCTATGCAGAGGACCTTAAACAGAATGCCTATCTCCTGTCCGACCTGGGTGACATATCCCTTTTTTCACTCCTGGAGAAAAACCGGGGCAATGAGATCTTCTCCTCAGCAAAGATTGAAGGGATATTCCGGCATGTGCTGGACTGCCTCATCCGGTTCCAGGTAGTGGCCGGCCGCGACCTCGACTATTCGTACTGCTACACGGGTGAAGTTTTTAACACCCAATCCATGCGGTGGGACCTGGAATATTTCAAATACTATTTTCTGAAACCTTCCGGTCTGCTCTTTCATGATCAGAAATTGGAGGAGGATTTTGATGCCCTGACAGCTTTTCTGGCACAGGCCGGCTCGAATTACTTCATGTACAGGGATTTCCAGTCGAGAAACATCCTGATGGTGAAAAATAATCCCTATTTTATTGATTATCAGGGAGGAAGAAAGGGGCCTCTTCAGTACGACCTGGCTTCCCTGCTGTTTCAGGCCAAGGCGGGATTACCTGAGGAGTTCAGGGACAGGCTCAGGGATTACTACCTGGATAAACTGTCTGCTTTTGTGAATTTCGACAGGAATGAGTTCATCAGGTATTTTCATGGATTTGTCCTTCTCCGGATGATCCAGGTGCTGGGTGCCTATGGATACAGGGGACTTTTTGAAGGGAAGGCCCATTTCATCCAGAGCATCCCTCATGCGGTGGCGAACATACGATGGTTCCTGGATAACGTGTCGATGCCGGTCAAAATACCTGAGCTGGAGGAGAGCCTGCGCCATATTGTGGCCACCAGGACCTATACTTCGCCGGTTACGCTTCAGGACCGGCTAACCGTGTCCATTTTCAGTTTTTCCTATAAAAATTCGCATCCCATGGACCTCAGCGGCAACGGTGGCGGTTATGTCTTTGATTGCCGGTCGCTTCCCAACCCGGGGAAGGAAGCGAAGTACAGGTATTTAAGCGGAAAGGACCTTGCTGTCAGGGTGTTCATGGAGGAACATGAGGAGACCGGGAAATTTCTTGAAGCTGTTTTTCAACTTATTGATAATCACATCGCTCAGTATACTGAACGAAAATTCTCCCACCTGATGGTCAGCTTTGGATGCACCGGCGGCCAGCACCGGTCCGTCTATTGTGCAGAGAAACTGGCAAACCATATCAGGGGGAAGTTTAGCGTTCCAGTCGAGCTGATCCATACCGGACAGTCAAACTGGATAGCAGAACCGCAGTTATAATGAAGTTGTTGGATTAAAAGGGCTTAACCACAAAGGAACGCAAAGGATTCCACCAAGGTACACAAAGATATATTCGTATTAATAAATTGCTTAGTGTTCCATCGTAATTAACTTCGTGCTACTTTGTGGTTAAATAAAAGACCTTAATACAACCTAATGGGGAGGGGTAAAAACAGGTAAATTTTACAGGACCTGACCCTCATTCAGGATTTATTGCAAGACTATGGGAAAAACAAAATGCAAAGAAAAAATGGATCCCGGGAAAGAGGTGATGGAGCCAAAATATCAGTGCGGGAAATGCGGAGAGGTTGCCCGAAAGGAAAAGAAACTTTGTAAACCGGAAAAGATCTGATGGAAATCAATCTTGAAATCTACAAAGGGAAAACGGAGATTATCCTGCAGACTGCCGAGCAGATTATCCGTGATTTCGGACGCTTTGGGATCGGGATCACCTTTTCAGGCAACGCCCGGATGGCTTACCAGGAGCTTTTTCATCAGTTGGACCAGAATATCACCCACCTCATCGAGAATGATTTTGGACGGTTATATGCTCTTCTTTACCAGATCGATCTGAGTGAATCATCCATTCTGGCCAAAAAGCGTGAGTTCCCTCACCATACGGATTCCGAAATTATGACGGAGCTCATCATTCACCGGGAGTTGAAAAAGGTACTCACCCGGTATTATTTCAGGAAACAAAAAGACCAACACAATTCCGGCCCCTTATGAAAGCGATGATCCTGGCGGCCGGTCTGGGTACAAGGTTGGATCCGCTGACCCGGAATATGCCGAAAGCCCTTGTCCCGCTCAACGGCACTCCTTTGCTGGAGATCCTTCTGGCGCGGCTGAAACAATACGGATCTCAGGAGATCATCATCAATGTTCACCATTTCGGACAGCAGATCATCGATTTTCTAAAAAGCCGGAACGATTTCGGTATAAAGATCAGCATTTCGGATGAAAGAAACCGGCTGCTGGATACCGGCGGGGCGGTAAAAAAAGCGATGGCCTTCCTTGGTGACAGTGAATCCTTTCTTGTTCACAATGTAGATGTGGTAACCTCCCTGGACTTGCGTGCACTAATGACGCATCATATGCATTCGGGTGCCATCGCGACCCTTTGCGTCCAGGAAAGGTCATCGTCCAGGTATTTCTTTTTCACAGAAGATGACCGTTTATGTGGCTGGAAAAATGAAAATTCGGGTGAGGAAAAAGGAATGATCTCAGGATTCAATCCACTTAAGCAACGGGCTTTCAGCGGGATTCATGCCATAGGGCCCCGTTTCTTTGAAAAAGCTTCCCTACACGGGTGTTTCCCGCCGGGGCAGGATGTATTTTCCATCATTGATGTGTATCTTTGTCTGGCAGCCTCAGAAAAAGTGCTGGGATGGGATCATTCGGGTACAACTTGGTTTGATATCGGCAAGTATCAGCAACTGAAAGCTGCTGAAGCATGGATGAACATGGAAAGCCTGACGGACTTATGACAGCCTTTCTCGATCGTTTTGCAGAAGTATTTATACAACAGACGGATTTTCCGCCCGATCAGTGCTGTGTAGTGCTCCCCAACCGCAGGGCAGGACTGTTCCTGAAACGCTATCTGGCAGGACATATACACAAACCTGTCCTGCTGCCTGCGATCTACTCAGTGGAGGATTTCATTCTGCATTTATCCGGATTGCAGGTGATGGATCCTGTTGAATTGCTGTTCCAGCTTTATCAGGTCCACTGCCAGGTGGAAGGCAACGACGCTCAGCCCTTTGACGATTTCATCAATTGGGGAAAGGACCTGATCAGGGATTTTAACGAAATTGACCAGTACCTTGCATCACCCCGTGCATTGTTTACCTACCTGAGTGAAGCCAAAGCACTTTCGGTTTGGAACCTGGATCATAAGGAACTTACTCCTTTTCAGCTGAAATATATCCGGTTCTATCAGTCCCTGGAATCGTATCATACGCTTCTTTCAGAACGTCTTCTTGAAAGCCGCAGGGTCTATCAGGGTCTGGCATATCGCCGTCTGGCGGAGACCATTGGAGAAGTATCGGCTCGGCTTCCATGGAAAAAGGTCTTCTTCGCAGGATTCAATGCCTTGACATTCGCCGAGCAAAGGATCATCGAACATCTTTTTGCAGCTGGAAAGGTGGAGCTTTACTGGGATGCCGATGCCTATTATCTGGATGATCCTGCCCAGGAAGCCGGTAAGTTCCTGCGCACATACAAGGATTCGTCCTCATTTGGAGCCTTCCGCTGGATCGAGGAAAATTTCAGAACGGGGAAAAAGGATATCCGTATCACAGGAATACCAAAAAATGTAGGTCAGGTGAAAACGGCTGGAACGATCCTTTCACAATGGCAGGAACAAATGGTCCTGTCGGAGGATACGGCCGTGATCCTGATCGATGAGAACCTGCTTCTGCCGCTTTTAAGCTCACTGCCGGTATCTGTGACGGATTTGAACATTACGATGGGGTATCCTCTGAAAAACACACCGGTTTATGACCTGGCCGAAGCGGTTCTGATCCTGCATGAAAATGCCGAAAAGTTCTCCGGCCTGACAAAACAGACTGGAAGGAGGTACTACCACACCGATGTCTTCAGGGTACTTAACCATCCTTACATCATGGGATTGACCGCCAAACCGGAGATTGTGAGAAGGGGAACCGACGAACTCGTCGGCAGAAATATCGTTTTCTACAGTGCAGCGGCATTGCACAAGGCATTCAGCGCCATCGGCCAGGATTTTGCCAGGTATGTCGGTTCATTATTCACACCCTGGGAAAATGGCGTTTCTGATGCACTGGAATGCCTGCAGCGGCTCCTGGAAGGGCTGAGGGAGGCATTGCTGCCTGCAGCTGAGAAAAGATCCCGCATCGAGCTGGAATATGTTTACCATTTTATGCTGCTTATCACCCGGGTACGTTCGGTGTACATGAATTACCCTGTCGCGATGAAGACCAGGACCCTTCGTAACCTGATCGGCAGGCTGGCCGGCATGATGACGCTTCCTTTCTACGGTGAGCCCCTGAAGGGATTGCAGATCATGGGGATGCTGGAGACCCGGAACCTGGACTTCCGCAATGTGATCCTCCTTTCGGCCAACGAGGACCTGTTACCCGCCGGCAAGCAATCCCATTCATTCATTCCACTGGATGTCCGCCTTCAGTTCAACCTTCCCACCTACAGGGACCACGATGCAGTTTTCGCCTATCATTTTTATCGCCTTCTGCAACGGGCAGAAAGGATCCACCTGCTTTACAACACCGAACCTTCAGAACTGGGCGGAGGAGAGCACAGCCGG
>JAQUQD010000037.1 GCA_028716265.1 Bacteroidales bacterium
GCCGGTAATGCCCCCCCGGCGGTTCACCAGGGGGGAGATGGAATAGCCGACCGTGATTTTTTCCCCGCTCCGGTTCGTCAGGATTTTCTCAACTTGGGAAATCCCCTTCCCCGCGGCGAGCGTGCCGAGGGGGGTAAGCTCATCGGATCCATCCTCATCCACGATTATTGCATGTCGAAAGGGATCCCTGTATGGCACGGAGGCATGCTGGAATCGGGCATTGGAAGGGCAGGCAACGTAGCCCTGGCCTCTTTGCCGAACTTTACCCTGCCGGGGGATATCTCGGCCAGCAGCCGGTATTATACAGAGGATATCGTGGAGCCCGCCTTTTATGTCAACAGCGACGGCACCATGGATGTGCCGCAAGGCGCAGGGATAGGTGTTGAGGTCGACAGGAAGAGGCTGGACAATGTCACCATTAGGATGGCCGCCTGGAAAGCTGGGTGAGCCATTGTTTCACCCTATCATCATCTTCCCGTTGGCCATCAGTTTAACGATAGTAAAGTCCTTATCAAGCAACAGCAGGTCCGCGTCGAATCCTTCCCGGATATGCCCTTTGCGCTGCAGCTTCAGGATGTCGGCGGGATTGGAGGTGACAGGCTGAAGGGCCTTTTCCAGGGGAACGCCCTCCACAGCAACAGCATCTTTCACCTCCCGCAGGTTGGATGAAGGAAGCCCCATTTCCAGTTTGACCAGTTGACCCGTCACAGGATCAAATCCCGGCAGGGATCCGCAGGCATCGGATGTGAACGTGATATGCTGAAGGGGTACGCTACTTTCGAGCAGCAATTTCAACGCCCTTGAGGGCTTGATCTCTTCATCAGGATAATATGGGTACGAACTGGTAGTGATATCCACGTACCCCTTTTTGCCATATTCTTTTGCATCTTCAAAGATATAGTGGTTGCGGTTGCAATGCGTGGGCAGGAACTGTTTGTATCCCAGCTGGCTATGTTTGACTACATCGTGAATGGGCCGGAAAGGATCGTGTGCATCACCCATATGTAAGTTCACGATTCCCGTTTTTCCGCCGATCATGCCTGCCACACGCGCCTGGGCGGCAATTCTTGCCAGCTCGGCCACGGAAGGCACTGACGACCGGTGGTCGGAAATGGCCACCTCCCCCACTCCAATGATCTCCTCAAAAAGGATGATATCCTTCATGACATCACCGGTGATCGTTGGAGGCGGGACCTGGTATGCTCCGGTGTACATCCATGCCGATACACCTTGCTCACGTAGCGTTTTCACCTTCATCAGCACGCTCTCCACCGTTCGCGTAATACCATCCGTTCCAAGGCATCCGATCACTGTGGTCACCCCCGCTTCCAGCATCATGCTCAGCTGGAGTTCAGGCATTCGGCTCACCGGTCCACCCTCGCCACCACCTCCCGTGATATGGATATGGGAATCGATCAATCCGGGCACAAGCCATAGGTCTGTGCAATCCACCGTATGCACGGCTGTACCCTGCGGTGGGACAATATGATCTGCAACAGCAAGTATGGTGTGGCCTCCGGTGAGAACGTCTTTCCTGCCCAGGAATCCCGGACTATAGACCTGTGCATTGGTGAATAAGGTTAGCATCGTGTAATTATTTCATCCGGCAAATTTGTTAAAAAAAAAGGCATGGGCTTCCATTTTTCATCTCTTAATTCCTATTTTCGCTTAATCAATAGTCAGACAACGATCCAAAGAATTACCGATGAAGAAAGCAGGGATTCTGGTCATCCTGAGTTTCGTAATCATATGGAGCAAGGCTGCCAGTCAGGAATATCAGGGGAGCCTGGTCATTGCAGGGGGTGATCTGCACGATGACAATGCCAGTGTCTTTCATCAGCTCATCCACCTTGCAGGGGGTGCAGACAAGGCCACCTTTGCCGTGGTGCCTTCGGCCAGCGGCGTCCCCGTTCAATCCTATACAAGCTTTCGGAATGTGCTGGTTTCCTACGGAGCTGATCCTGAAAAGATCCACCTGATCCCTGTGGCCATGGTGGATGATGACAGCACAGCCAGTGTGAATGAGGCGGAATGGAAGGACAATGGCAACGACACCACGCTGGCAGGGATCATCAGGGCATGTTCGGGAGTTTGGTTCACCGGAGGAGACCAGTCGAGGACCGCAAAAACGCTCTTACGGCCCGATGGCAGCAAGACCGTCGTGCTCGAGGCCATATGGGAGGTATTCCGGTCAGGGGGAGTGATTGGCGGATCGAGTGCCGGCGCTGCGATCATGAGCAAGTCGATGATCGGCGGAGGCAACAGCATGGCGGCACTTACGCGTGGTGTGGTCACGGATTATCAGGGAAATGATTTCCCCGACGGAGGTGGCCTGCTCATGCTGCACGGACTGGGATTCTTTCCCTCTGGAATCGTTGACCAGCACTTTGATGCCCGGGCCCGGTTCGGAAGGCTGGCTGTTGCCCTCATGGACAGCACCTATGGCTGTCAGGCCGGTTTCGGTGTCGACGAAAATACGGCACTCATCTATCTGGGCAGCCAGAATCTGGTAAAGGTGGCAGGTGCTTCGGGAGTCACTGTCATGAACCGGTCAGATGCCAGGATCTCCTATGTAAGGGATCTTCCACGGATTGAAAACCTATCGGTCAGTTACCTGATGGAAAATGACACGTACGACCTGTCCACGGGTAAGATAACACCGGCAGAAGGTAAAAGACCGACACGCGGCAACGAATACTACAACATCCCCAATCCCGGACAAACCGGGATCCTCTCAGGCAATTCCGCTACCCTCAGCGACCTGCTCACCATCAACCTGATGGACAACAAAGGGGCCGATATGGTCCGCAATGTCACTTTTGCCGGCGATCAGACCGGTTTTTTGGTTACCCTGATCAAGATGTCAGAGAGCAAAGGATTTTACATTGAACAACCCTATGGAACTGAAAAATATACCATCGTGGATGTACGAATGGACATTACGCCGGTGGAGATCACGGTGAAACCACTCAAGAATAAATCTAAATCAAACAGGTAAATTATGAAAAAAATTTACATTTTAATCCTGCTCCTCACTACGTTTCTCAAAACACTGAATGCACAGGACATTACGGTAAGCGGAAAGGTCACCTCGGCTACCGACGACAAACCGATCCCGGGGGTGAATGTGCTGGTGAAAGGCAGTTTGAGAGGAACCACTTCCGACATCGGCGGCAATTATTCATTGCCTGCCCCTCCGGACGGGGTACTGGTCTTTTCATTCATAGGGATGCAGACCAAGGAAGTACCGGTCGAAGGAAGGCGACTGATCAACATCACCATGAGTGAAGAGGAAATCTCACTGGATGAAGTGGTGGTCGTGGGTTACAGCACGACCAGTAAAAAGCTGATCTCGGGATCGATCGACCTGGTCAACGAACAGGAGATCGACAACATACCACTGAGGACGATCGACGGGGTGTTGCAGGGACAGGTGGCCGGCCTGACGGTTAACCTCAGTTCCGGAACTCCCGGTGGCCAGTCGTCGATCAAGCTGCGCGGAGGAAGTTCCATCAACGCGAGCAACCAGCCATTGATGGTCATCGACGGAATACCTGTCATCACCGGCGAATTCGCCCAGATCGGTTACCTTGGCCAGGAAATCAATGCCATGACCGACATCAATCCCAACGATATCGAGTCAGTCACCGTTCTGAAAGATGCCTCCGCAACTTCCATCTACGGTGCAAGGGCATCCAATGGAGTCATCCTGATCACCACCAAGAAAGGGAACCGCGACAGGACCGACGTGAACCTGAATTTTTATTATGGATGGCAGACCATTCCCAAGGAGCGGGTCATCCCCATGATGAATGCTGCTGAATGGAATGAATACAAGGGGACGGACGTGCAGGGTATTGATACCGACTGGATGGGTGAGATCCTCCAGGCAGGCCCCACGTCCAATACAGAGCTCTCTGTCAGCAGTGGTAACGACAGGATGCGAATGTTCATATCCGGCAACCAATACTCCCAGGTGGGTGCCGTGAAAGGCACGGATTATAAACGTTACAGCGGAAGGCTGAACGTCGATTACAAGATCGTGCCGAACCTCACCCTCGGTGGAGGCGCTTCCATGTCTTATTCCGACAATTCCCGCGTGGAAGGCGACGCAACCCTTTATGGCCCGGTCCCCAATGCCATGTCCATCCCTGCCATCTTTCCGGTTTATGGCCCCGATGGGAAATATGACGAATCCGGTCCCTATGCCAATCCGGTCGCCATAGCTAATGAAACGGTCAATAAGGCCTATACGAACCGAACCAACGGGAATGTGTACCTTGAATACAAGTTCCTGGACGGATTTATGTTCTCCTCTAAATTTGGCGCCGACTTCTACACGCTGCGCGAACATGAATACGATCCGATCACGGTCCGGCAGGGTGCCAAATACAACGGCCTGGGCATCGAAGGGATGAGGTCGGTGAGCAATCTTGTAAACAATAATGTCCTGCAGTATATCAAGACCATCAAGGAAAAGCACAACATGGACGTACTGGTCGGTTACAGCTTCGAAAAATTTACCCGCCGCGACACCTACATGGAGGGGATCGATTTCCCGAATGAAAAATTCCAGTATATCGAATCCGCAGGTACCATAAGAGCAGCTTCGGCTTCGGCGCTGGATAGAATCCTGAACTCCTTCTTCGGGCAGCTCAAGTACAATTACCTGTACAAGTACATTTTCACTTTGTCAGCACGTGCCGATGGCTCCTCAAAGTTCGGAAAGAATAACCATTACGGGTATTTCCCCTCCGCCTCTTTTGCATGGCGTATGTCGGAGGAACCGTTCATCAAGAAAACTGACTTCATTAATGAGCTGAAGTTCAGGGCCAGCTATGGCATCACCGGCAACGACGGCATTTCCGATTTTGCCTCACTTGGTCTTTACGGTGGCGGTTACAATTACGGCGGAGAATCCGGCACTGCTCCCATCCAGCTTCCCAATCCTGACCTGAAGTGGGAATCCACATCCCAGACAAATCTCGGTTTTGATCTCTCTGTGGCTAAAAGCAGGATCAACCTGACAGCCGACTTCTACTATAATTATACAAAAGATCTGCTCCTGAACAGGCCGATACCCGCCTCTTCCGGTTTCTACAGCATTTCGTCCAACATCGGCACCATGGAAAACAAGGGAGTGGAATTCCTGCTGAACACCACCAACATCGACAAGGGACTTGTATGGACCTCCTCGCTCAATTTCTCGCTTAACCGGAATAAGGTCCTCAGCCTTTACGAAGATCAGCCCATCGACGATATGGGACGTGGGGGGAACCGCGTTGAGGTGGGCGAACCCATCGGCATCTTCTACGGATACAACTGTCTTGGCGTTGACCCCACCACGGGCTACCTGGTCTATGAAGATATCAACGGCGACGGGGTGCTGACTGCTGACGACCGTACCAAGACCGGTGATCCGAATCCGGACTTCGTCATGGGATTCACTAATGTTTTCACCTTCAAATCCTTTGAGCTGTCCGTTTTCCTGCACTGGCTTCAGGGAAGGGAGATCTTCAACGGCACGTTCATCTACCTGGAATCAGGTACCGGAGAGGACAACCAGACCAAACGTATGATCGACCGCTGGAAAAAACCCGGTGACATCACCGATTTTCCAAAAGTCGGGGATACCTACCTGTCTTCACGATTCATTGAGGATGGCTCTTACCTGAGGATCAAAAATGTGACACTCAGTTATACCTTCAACAGGGACTGGATCAGGAAAGTGGGTATGAAATCAGCTAAGATCTATGCCACGGTACAGAACCTGTACACCTTTACCAAGTACGAAGGAATGGATCCGGAAGTAGATTATTATGGTGGTTCCAGCAACATCATCATGGGCACTGATTTCTTCACGTACCCACAGTGCCGCCAGGTCCTTTTCGGATTTAACATCGGTTTTTAAATTTACAATACTTGTATCCTATGAAGAAAATAACATATTTACTGATCGCCGGGGCGCTGCTGTTTGGCTCGTGCAATGATTTTCTGGACATCGAACCGACGGATTCCATATCCGATACAGAGGCCATCAAGGACAAGACCGGTGTCAACAGGGCCATCACAGGCTCCTACAATGCCCTTCAGCAGACCGGCAGTTACGGTCGTTACCTGGTCATTGTCCAAGATCTCGCTGCGGATAACCTGAAATGGACCGGTACGACGCAGGATTACGGACAGATAGACAACAATCAGATCCCTGCGGAGAACGTCATCATCGACGGGATCTGGGCATCGGCATACGATTGCATCAACCGGGTCAACAATGTGATCTACCGGCTTCCGGACATTGGCGACCTTACTCCGGACGAACGGGATTCCTATGACGGTGAGGCGCTGTTTCTGCGTGGATTGTGCTACTTCAACCTGGTGGAACTGTTTGGTGGCGTGCCACTGAAGGTCCAGCCCACCCTTGACCTCAGCAATATTGACCAGGCCAGGAACACCGTGGATGCTGTGTATGATCAGATCATTGAAGACCTGCTGGATGCTGAGCAGAAGCTTCCATCATCCAGTTCCCCAGGCAGAGCAAGCGCTTTCAGCGCCACGGCCCTGCTGGCAAGGGTGTACCTTACCCGTTTCCACCTCGGCAACGATCCTTCCTTTGCGCAACTAGCCATCGACAAAGCGACACATGTGATCAATGAAGGTGGGCACAGCCTTGCAGCTTCGCTGGAAGACCTGTTCACCGGCAATGATACTGAATCGCTTTTTGAAGTGGTCTTCGATGCCCAGAACCGGAACGTGCTGGCACAGTATTTCTACCCGCGCAGCCTGCTGGGCCGCTACGAGGTGGCACCGCAACAGGACCTGCTGGATAGCTGGGAAATCGCGGATACGTTCAGACTCAATGCATCCATCGCCATTGCCCCTGACCTGCTCCCGTACGGATACAAGTACCGCGATGTGACAGCCGGTACCGACCGGGTATATATCCTGCGACTGGCTGAGATGTACCTCATCCGGGCGGAGGCCCTTGCCTACACCAATGGGGACATCGGGTCCATCCAGGACGATATCAATGTAATCCGTAACCGGGCAGGCCTTCCTCCCACCGAAGCGGCTGACTACTATGCACTTAAACTAGCGGTCCAGTACGAGCGCCGCCATGAATTTGCGTTCGAATGCCAACGCTGGAGCGACATGGTAAGGACAAAAACGGCAACACTCATCCTGGGAATTGATGAGAAATATACTCTCTTCCCCATTCCGCTCAGCGAAATGCAGACCAATAAAAAAATGTCTCAGAATCCGGGCTATTGATCATCCTTTAACATCAAACCAAACTCCATATGAAAAGAAACCTTATCCATATCACCCTGTCCCTGATTGCATTGCTCTATACGACAGGCTGCAACGAATGGGATCTCGACACGCCCCCGGCAAGCACTGTCGCCAATTTCGAGTTTGTACTTACCAACAACGGATATGCTCCCTGTCAGGCCACTTTCAATAACCTTTCCCTGAATGCGGAGGGTTACTCATGGGATTTTGGCAACGGACAGACCTCTACCGAAACCAATCCGGTGGTCTACTATGAAACACCAGGCTTGTATGCCGTGACATTAACCTGTATCCCGGTGAATGACGTATATTACAATTCACTAAAGAAAATACTTGTAGTCAATGTTAAGGATCCTCTTGCGGGATTCACCCAGGTATTCTATTTCACCTCCAGGGGAGTGGAAAGCATAGGCCATATGGCCATTCTGACCGATAATCTTCCTATCGTACAGGATTTCGAAGTGCTCAGTATGGACCTGACGCGGCCCTATGGGATTGCTGCCGACACGGCACACAGCAAGGTGTATGTCTCCGACTTTTCCGCAGGAGTCATCTTCCAGTTCAGTGCAGACGGTAAAAATCCGGTGAAGGTCCTGGATAAGAATGTACCCGGCCAGGAGATTGCCGGCGATCCGGAAGCGATGTTCGTGTATAAGGATAAACTCTACTGGGGCCGCACAGGGGGAATCTACCGCTGCAACCTCGACGGGACGAATCCGGAGGAGTTCATCAACACCGGAGGCAATCCGCCTGAATTCCCCATTGACATGCAGATCGACCCGGTCACGGAAAAAATCTACCTGGTCAACGACAAGACCGATTTTACAGGCGGATGCTTTGTGGTCAACTTTGACGGCACCGGGCTCACCGAGGTGGTTGAAGATGTTGACGGATGCGCCTTAGAGGTCGATTTCACAACGGGTAAGATATACATGGCGCTGTATCCCTCTGACGAACCTCCGATTGAAGGGGGCATCTACATGTGCAACCTCGACGGAACGGAACTTGCCAAGATCGGGGAAACCGGTTCGAAAGCAACCTGGGGTATGACCATTGACCATACCCGTCAGAAGCTTTTCTGGGGATATAAAATATCAAACTCAGCCCAGGATGGCAAGATCGTTCGGTCAAACCTGGACGGTTCAAATCCGGAAGACTGGATCACGGGGGTCAGTCCGCATGCGATGGAGGTTGTCTGGATCAAGCTGTAAAAGCGAAGAATTTATGATCAAACAGAAAAAGTTTCCGCACACTTACGTCATTGTATTTTTTGTGATTGTATTGGCCGGTGTCCTGACCTGGGTCATCCCGGGCGGAACCTTTGAGCGCGAGGTCATCCAGGTCAATGGTGTGGATCGTGAGGTGGTGAAAAGTGAGAGTTTTCATTACATTGGCAATTCGCCGCAGACCTGGCAGATCTTTTCAGCCCTTTTTGACGGATTTGTGGATAAAGCGGACATCATCGTCTTTATCCTGCTCATCGGAGGAGCCTTTTGGATCATGAACCAAACTAAAGCGATCGATATAGGCATCCATGCTTTCCTGAGGTATACGAAAACAATGGAAAAGAACCGGTTCATCCGACGAATGGGCATCGACAACATTATCATTGTCCTTTTAATGCTGATATTCAGTACGTTCGGAGCAGTTTTCGGGATGAGTGAGGAAACCATCGCCTTTACCATCATCTTTGTTCCCCTGGCCATCCGCATGGGCTATGATTCGATCACGGGAGCATGTATGTGCTATGTGGGGGCTCACCTCGGATTTGCGGGAGCCCTCCTGAATCCCTTTACCATAGGCATCGCACAGGGATTGTCGCAGTTGCCTCTTTTCTCAGGGATTGAGTACAGGTTGTTTTGCTGGGTGGTCATCAATATCGTGGGGATCTCCTGGGTACTGTGGTATGTAAAAAAGATCCGGAAGGATCCCAAACGCTCCCCTGTCTTTCAGGAGGACGCCCATTGGAGGGAACTGACCGGCAGTCAGGAAGAAAGGGCAGAGTACCACACTCCCCTGTCCGCCTGGATCGTCTTCGGTGCCCTTCAGGTGGCCATGATCGTCTTTTCCATCCTTTATCCGGAAACTACCATGAAGGTGGGACATTCCAGTGCAACATTGCCCATCCTACCCATTCTTGCCGGGCTTTTCCTGGTTTCCAGTATCCTTTTTCTGCGGAAATCTGTCCATTTCTTTATCCTCAATTTGTTGATCTTCACCATTGCCTTCCTGATTGTCGGTGTAATGGGTTATCAGTGGTATATCATGGAGATCGCCACCCTGTTTTTTGTGATGGGTCTTGTTTCCGGCCTGGCCATGGGGTACGGAGCGAACACACTGACACGGCATTTCCTCAACGGGGCCAGTGATATTCTGTCAGCAGCCCTGATCGTCGGGCTCGCCGGCGGGATCATCATCATCCTGAAGAACGGAAATGTGATCGACACCCTTCTTTACTACGTTTCGGGATCCATCCGGGAGATGGGCAAATATACCACCATCAGCTTTATGTATGTCATACAGACCGGCATCAACCTGATCATGCCTTCAGGTTCAGCAAAGGCCGCCCTGACCATGCCCATCATGTCGCAGTTCTCCGATCTGATCGGTGTGTCGCGCCAGGCTACAGTGATGGCCTATCAGTTTGGTGACGGCTTCACCAATATGATCACACCCACCTCCGGAGTGCTGATGGGTGTACTGGGTATTGCGCGTATCCCCTACGACAAGTGGTTCAAATGGATCGCTCCGTTCATGCTGATCCTGATCCTCCTGGGATTTCTGCTGCTGATCCCAACGGTCATCCTCGATCTGAACGGATTCTGAAAAATTTATGATTCAGTATTTATGATTCAGTGTGTTGAATTTCTGAATAGGTGACTTTTATATCATTCCAAATCATAGATGTTGAAGACTGAATCCTAAATTATAACGCAAATCTCTTCTTCACAAACGTAATGAAGAATTCAACAGTATCATCAATTCCCAGTACCGAGGAATTAATGCTCAGATGATAGGATTCGGCTGCACCCCAAACTTTGCCGGTAAAATAATTGTAGTAACCTGACCGCTTTTTGTCCGTTTTTTCGATAATTTCCCGGGCTTTGGCCGCAGATACCATTTTTATTTCTTTGATTCTTTGTACACGGTCATATATGTCAGCGGTGATGAATACGTTCAGGCAGCGCGGATGTTCTTTCAGGACATAATCTGCAGATCGTCCGACGAAAAGACAGGATTGCTTTTCGGCAAGATTGAGGATGACATTGCTCTGGAACTGAAATAATGTCTCGTTACTCAAATAATAATTTGAGTAAATCTCATCAGCTGTTGAGCCTTTCAAACCAAAAAACGCTGCAAAGACAGGGTAACGTTTTTTTTCATCAGCCTTCTCGAAAAACTCTTCTTTCAAGCCACTCTCCTGTGCAGCCAGCCGAATGAGTTCCTTATCGTAAAATGAAATCGCAAGACGTCCGGCCAGTTTCTCTCCGATTTCCCTGCCACCGCTGCCCAGCTGTCTTCCAATGGTTATGACATATTTTTCATCCATATGCTGATGTCATTGATTTTACAAATTTATGGCTTATCGCTCAATTTCCGGTACTGGGCTGCCAGTAAAAATGCTGCAACGATGCTCGATAAAAGATCAGCAGCCGGTATACTGTACCATACACCCTTCATTCCGAAGATATGAGGTAAGATCAGGAGCAGGGGCAATAGAAATACCACCTGACGCGAAAGGGACATGAAAATTGCCTTTCCAGCCATGCCAATACTCTGAAAAAAGTTGGATGTGACCATCTGAAAACCAACAATGGGAAAGGTGGCCATTACGATTCGCAATCCCGGTGCGGCCAGGTTGATCAGGTCCTGGTCGTTCGCAAAAAGAGACGCAACGGTCCGGGGAAAGATCTCACTGATCAGAAAGCCAATCATCATCACGCCCGTTGCCAGGAGGATGGTCAACTTTAAAACACTGTTTACCCTGTCAAATTGCCTTGCTCCAAAGTTGTAACCAGCGATCGGCTGCATTCCCTGATTGAGCCCGATGACAACCATCACGAAAAGAGTCGCCACCCGGTTGACGATGCCATAAGCGCCTACGGCCAGGTCTCCCCCGTATCGGATCAGGCCCTGATTGATGATAATGACAATGACGCTTGCAACGGCATTCATCATGAAGGGTGCCATGCCGATTGAAAAAGAATCCAGCACGATCTTGCGTTTCAGCTTGAAAATGCCCCTCCGCAAATGGATGAAACGGTTCCTGTCGCTGAAGAGCCGGATCTGCCAGGTCAGCATGAAGGCCTGAGCAACGATGGTGGCAAGGGCGGCGCCGCGTATCCCCCATCCGAGGCCAAAAATGAAGAGGGGGGCGAGGATACAGTTAATGATGACGGAAAAGATCGTGGCATACATGGATTTCAGTGGATTCCCTGAAGCCCTCAGCAGGGCGTTTAATCCGAAGTACATATGGGTGATCACATTGCCCAGGGTGATGACCACCATGAAATCATGTGCATAGGGAAGAGTTTCGGCACTTGCTCCGAAAAAATACAGGATCGGATCGAGAAAAAGGAGCACGACGATCATATAGATGATGCCTAACAAAAGGTTCAGCACAAAGACATTCCCCAGGATATGATTGGCCGAGCTGTAGTCTTTCTGTCCCAGCCTGAGTGACATGAGCGCGGAGGCGCCAACGCCCACGAGCGATCCAAATGCCGCCGAAAGGTTCATCAGGGGAAAGGTGATAGCCAGTCCAGAAATGGCCAGGGCACCAACTCCCTGCCCGATGAAAATGCTGTCGATGATATTATACAACGATGACGCTGTCATGGCGACGACAGAAGGAATGGCGTACTGCAGCAGCAGACGCCACACATTCTCAGTCCCCAGTGCGACAGGTGATCCTTTTTGTTCCATCAAAGGCAAAGATAGGTCAATAAACGGAGAGAACAGGATTCTTCATCCCTGGGCAGTATCTGATGGTACCGGTCAATGAGAAAAATCAAATGAAATCCCTGCTCTTTTGTCTTTCGGATAAACGGCTATATAGTTATGATCGGTCTGTATCTTTATATCGGCCCACAACTCGTTTATCTCCGTGACATAGTTGAAGTAGAGGTTAATCTCTCTGCTTTTGCGTTTATTGTAAAGGATCCGTGCGATCCC
This sequence comes from Bacteroidales bacterium, assembly GCA_028716265.1. Taxonomy (GTDB): domain Bacteria; phylum Bacteroidota; class Bacteroidia; order Bacteroidales; family JAGONC01; genus JAGONC01. Next base: position 12,466 of record JAQUQD010000037.1, read on the forward strand.
CTCATCATCCGGGTGGCCGAATTTATCCCCATTGGTGGAGATCAGGAACCTGGGACAATCCACGGCCATAAAAAGGTCATTGCTGTTGTTGTTCTTACTCCCGTGATGAGGGATCTTAAAGGCATCCAGCGGGATCCTTTTTCCTTCGTATCCGGAGATCCGCTTCAATCCTGCCAGGATATTGCCGGGAAATGCGTCCCCTGCAAATAACACCTTTTTCTCGTCATATTCGGCCAGCAAAATGATGCTGCTGCCGTTGGCAGGTGATTTATCTTCCTGAAAATCGGAATCCGCGAGTTGTTCTATATCGGGTTTACCCAGCCATCCGGGTCTGAACCGGCGGTCTTCCCTGAGTTTTTTCAGTACGGCTTCGATATCGCCTGGTTTGATGTGGGCCTCTTCCATCACCTCATCCCATTCCTTTCGAAGCTTACGCAATCCTGCAGAAGTGGGTCCGAGAATGGTCATCCTCATGCCCCCCTCCAGTTCCACCTGGACGGGATCTCCTTTGTCAGGAATCATGGCCGCTTTCCGTCCGAAAGATTCGTTCCAGAAGGTACGTTTCCATTTTTCTTCCAGGGCAAGCAGCTCAACGGCGAGGTACTCACCCTGCACGGCGCCCAGGAAACCTTCCGGGCGGGTGTGCTCATAGGCGTTAAACCAGAAATGGCTGAACTCAAGACCTGGTGGAATGTCCTGCATCAGCTCGACCATGCCGTCGATGTGATCGGAATCGATATGGGTGACCACCACCAGGTCGAAACGGCGCTCCTTTTTGGGAATGGATGTGATCCGTTTATGCAACTTTTTTCCGCACGCGTTGGTGCCGCCATCGATCAGCACACGATGTATCTCATCTTCCGTTGGGCCGTATTCGATCCACAGGCAATCGCCATATTCGGCTGGAAGCATTTCAATTCGAAACATAATGAACTCCTTTCTATGATGTAATTAATTGCCAGTCAGCATCTCCGTATGAACGAAGGCAAAGGACCATGGGCACACCTTCAGCCAGCGCCTTTCTCCGGATGGCCAGCATAACCTCCCCGAAGGATTGGGATTTCTCAAGGGTACCTAGCTGTTCAACAAAATAACCGGCCAGCCTGGATGCGATCGGGCCAAAAACATCTGATGTCGTACTGACGATGATGGCTGCATGACAGGCTTCCACCATGGCTGCTACGCTCTGGAACTGCACCCGCGAGGTGCCTGTTCCGCAACCCAGCAGCAGGACGATGGCTGGCCAGGATTTCTTATCCGTGATATAGCCTTCCAGATTCAGTGTGGAAAGCATGTCCCTGCCGATCTCGATCATGGTCCGCGGACCCTTTTTCTCGGTATGGACCAGCAGTACTTCAAGCGAGGGCTGAAGCCTTGTGATGTTTTCCTTCCATTGATCCCAGGATGTGACGATGGTTGGTGAGGTGATACCCACTTTTTTGAAGCTGGCCTTCAGGTCCCGGATACTGCTCTTACGGGCGGCCGTTACCTTATTGCTGTATCCCACCAGGGGATCTTTCATGACCATAAGCCAGGAAGGGTCTCCCAAACCGCCTGTCTGAAGCACAAAGGGGGCGTTCTGTGTGCTCTGTGCCGACTCCTCTGTGAAGGCGTGCCACTCGATGATACGGCTCATGCACCAGAATCCCAGCGGGCAGATAACCTTCGCAGGATTTTCCTCTTTCTCTTCGCAAAGTTCACAACTACCCTTCCGAAGCGCTTCCGATGCCCTGGGGCAGATAGGGGTGTCATCCCCTGGTGCGGGAAAATCGTAAATGAACTCAAATGGCATCCTGCTGGAAACATTGGCGCAAACCACCTGGATCTTTTGTACGGTACCATTGATGGGTGCAGTATCTGCCGCGAAGCCGGGATCAATCCGTTTGATCACGCTTTGATACAATGAGCTGCCGGCCCAGGCCAGTTCCCGCAGCAGCTCTGTGGTTCCTGACGCAGTAAGGCCTTCAAATTCAGGCAGATCCCATTCGCTCCGGTCAATGACACCCTCCACCTGGTCCACCAGATCAGCGATGGTGGCACTATCCAGCCTGACAAACAATGACCGGTTGTCTTTCACCTGATATACGCCCGGTGTCTCACCTGTATGGTTTAGGAGGAAGGCAGCCTGGAACTGGCTTCTTTTATCGGGATCCCGGTTTGCAAAAGGTACCATGAACGATGACCGGAAAAGGATCCCTGCTCCTGATCCTGCTTCGGTCGTCTCTCTCCGGGAATCATCCGTAACCGGCCCGCTGAGGATGGTATTCTGAATGATCCTGTTCTTGTGCAAAACGATGATCCTTGCCTCGACGTGGTCTGCTTCCTGGGGAATGTATAGCTTAAAAGGACAGGAATCCGACCTCCCGGTCTTTGGCAGGAAAAGAGGTCCCACTTGGGGTTGCTTCATCAGATTTGGCTCGAAAAAGGAAATGGTCAGGTTCCACCCGTCTGCCGTAGTCGGAGGAAGCTTTTCTTCCGGGAATTTATCCGGTACTCCGATCTTTCCCTTCTCCGGAGGACCGATGTGGATACGGATCGTATGTTCACATTTTTTCCGAAACGCCCTGGTAAGAATTTGGCCACCTGACTTCACCTCCGCCTGAAGGAATCGTTCCACCCTCTGCACCGGCTGGGGTTGTATTTCTCCTTTTGTTCTGTCCAAGTCCTCCTCAGGTCCGGCTGTTTCTTCAGGTGGCCGCGCCATCTTTTCCTGGGTACCGGCAAGGATTAGTTCCTTCAGGAGCAGGGCATCCCCCAGACTTGGAACTGTCAGAAATTCTCCGATAGACCATAACGTAGAAGGGATTCCTCTTTTCAGGTTCTTGGATCCAGCCAGGGCGACATCCAGCGGCTTGCTGTGCGACAGGTCGTCCAGCAGGTTTACCAGCCATTTGCCAAAATCGTTCGGTACCACGAAGAAAACAGCATCAGCACCTGTCAGTTCACGAATTTGCCCGACGGCCCTTTCCTGTTCCAGGTTTTCCTTACCGGATTCACCAATAATGGCAACACATGCTGCATGGATCCTCTCCCTGTCCCCTTCAAGCTGCTCCGTGGCCCGCCGAAGGTTCCCCGGGACCACAAGCAGATCAACGTTCCTTTCGAACGACGTGTCCACCTCCACGATCCTGATCAGGGCCCTGACCCAGTTCAAAGGTGATCCCGCTGCCCAGAATCGGTCCAGTAATTCCATGGATTCCCTGTCATCGCTGAAGCCGATTCGTACGGGCCATTGCCAGCCGGCTGTTTTTGATCCGGACGGCAGGGGACGAAAAGTTAGATTCTTCATGGTCTGGTCTTTTGATTGTAAACATCCACCATCCAGTAGGGATCATCATTGAACCTTCGCCAGTCGGTCAGCAACCGCTCATAGAGTTCCTGAATTGCAGTTTTCAAAACTGGATCGTAACGATCGTATGCTTCCCTGTTTTCCCTTCCCCGCAGAACCTTCTCGATGTAGACGAGCAGGTTGAAACAACCCGTGAACTGTCCGCAGGCGATGAGGACATTCAGCATGCTTCGTTTGTTTTCCGCATCGTCCTCCAGTTCATCCGGTGTGAACCATAGTGTCGTTCCCATGGATCTTGCCTTTTCAGCCGTTTTCATCAGGAAGGGGCTGGGATTCTTAAGATCTGCGCTCAGCAGGTCCCTGTCATTCTCGTTCCGGTAGATCGTCTGTTCCAGGGTAAGCTCATAGATCGCATTCATGACCAGTCTCGGCGACCACATCCGGTCATTGTAAACCCTGCCGTACTCCTGCCTTCTGACCTGCTTCATGAATACATCGGAGACCATGGATTGTACGGAGGATATACGGTTCATGATCAGTGTCTCGTACACGCCGAACTTCATACGGGTAAATCTTCCCAGTCGTTTGATGAAGAAATCCGGCACGCTGAATTTCTTCAGTAGCCAATTGAACATGTTGGAAAGGAAAAAGCTCAGTCCGCTGAGAAGAAGCAGTAGGGAGGCAAAGAATCCGGTCATAAAGATCCAGAACGGATTATCCAGGATGCAGGCCAGGTAAACCGTTAGTGCGCCTGCTGCCAAAAAGAGCAGTCCTGCTTTCAGGAAGGTCCGGAAGCTCCATTTTCTCCATTTCTTCATCGGTTTTTCTTCCGTTTTCACATACGAATCCATAAAGGGGGAGGACACGTCGGAGATCAGGTAGAGATCAATAGCTTTCACGTCATGAGAGGCGAATTGTGTAAGTCCTCCCCTGTATTCCTGCATCCGCTGCTCCGCCCAGAAGACACTATCGATGCCCTGGTTGTCCACAATCCCTCCGTCCATCAAGCCGACCGGGAATGTGCATCTGTTTCCCCACTGATCCACGCCGTAGGAAACGTTCAGCTGGCTGAGGAGCGGGGAATGTCCATGCCTGAAATCGTCGGGGAAATTGATGGGCTCAAAACCCATGGGGAAGCAGGATGACGCTGCCATGATATCCGCCAGCCGGATCTCCTTCAGCGCGTTCGGTGGCATGTTCACCTGGCGGTTGCCAAGGTAGGCGGAGGAAGACCTCCTGCCGGGCTGTGCTGTTTTCTGAAACCGGAAAGGCAGTCCGTAGCTGAATTCCGTCGCATTGAAGATGATCTCCTTCAGATGCGTGTCGTGATCAAAAAGGACAGAGAACGTATTTTTTTCGAATTGTTCATAATAGACCAGCGAAAAAGCGTTGATCAGGCTTCGCCCTTTGGCTGCGTTCCAGCCTTTGAAGGATGACAATTTCGCAAGCCCTTCTCCGATCAGGTCAACACCGCTCATCATCCTGTGCAATCTTTTATAGCAGTCTTCGATCGTTTTGCCCTCAGCGATGGTAGTGGCATAGCATACTCCCGTAAAGGTCCCACCCGAGACCGTAGAGAGGATCCGGACCCTTTCGAGCAGGGATTTGTCTTTCCATCGGGCCGACGAAAGATAGGTAAGCAGTCCCAGGTGAAACGCAGCGGCACGGTAACCACCTCCCGAGAGCGACAGCGCCAGGTTCTGGAAGGGTGCGGCCGGCAAATAGGATTTCATAGCGGTAATGATTCGTTACCAATAAAATGAGCACATCAACAAACCGGGTGGCAAGATCAGGAGTGGGTTACGGGATTCAAATATAGTTATATTTCAGTAAGAACGCAAAGGCTGGCTTCGCTTTATTATCCTATTACTTGGACCGGGGTGACTCATCTAAATCCCGCAATCCCAAATCACAAATCCTGATTCCCAAATTATCTCTCCTCTCTGCTCTCTCCTCCCTCCTCTCCCCTCTCTCTGTCCGCCAGCATCGCTCCTCCCTTCGTCAGCCACGAAATTCCAAAGGTCTCCAGCGCCAACGTCTCGGCCCAGAATACAAAACTGCTGTGCGGATAGCTTTTCTGGAAAAACTGAAAATAGATCATGATGGACACCAGGCAGGCCGCCATCATCACACCACATGTAATATGGATCCTGTTCCGCTGCAGTTTCCTTGAAGTGGGATCTTTTCCCTTCCGCGTAAAAAGAAAGAGTGAGAAACAGGCCAGGGTAATAAAAAAGATGATGGCAGCGATGAAATGGATGGTCCCTTTCCAGTCAAGGGGCTCCATCTTTGAAGTGGGAAACAGGGCAATGCAGATCACGCAAAATCCGGCAATGTTTCCCAGCCAGTCATCCCAGCGGTCATACCCATGATAAAAGAACAGGAACAGCCCGATGGCACACAGTGCCCCGACAAAAACGTCCCTCATACCGGAGTAATAGTACATGCTGATCGTATATAGCGTAATATTGCCGTTAAAGATCAGGTAGACTCCCAGCATCAGTACAAAGGGAAGCAGGATGGCGATCCATCCCACCGCTTTTCTCAGGGCCAGGTAGGAATATATCTGGCCGGCAGGATCCTTTTTTTGATCCATCTTAACGTCTGTTTTATGAAAAATAAAAATAGATATTTTTTATACCTTTCCCTCTTCAAATTAATTAAAATCTTGCGTTCCATATCCAGAAGATCATTTATATCAGGCAATACCTTGCTGCTGGCACTGCTACTAAACTGCATTACGGTTTTCTCCCGTCCATGTCCGGCAAATGGTGGTATTTGCTGACGTCATTGGAAATCAAGGAGTCCGCTGCAATACTTCAGGAACGTGAAACCTGCCGTCATGACCGTAGGTGGCTGGTTCGATGCAGAAGACCTGTATGGTACACTTCATACCTACAATGCCATTGAAAGGCAGAATCCCCCGGATCACCCCATTTACTTTATCATGGGTCCCTGGGCACACGCCCAGTGGGGATTCAGCCCTTCCGGATTAAAAGTGAATGTACTGATGGAATAATATTTATTATTCAGTATTTTTGATTTCGTATTTTTCAATGCATTGGAGCCATGTCGAACCAGAATGCTTCCATAAAATCCATCCTTTTTGCATTGCTGGCTAACTTGGGCATTGCCATCACCAAAACCGTGGCGGCAGTCATCACCGGTTCCGGCGCCTTGCTGGCTGAGTCCATCCATTCCTATGCCGATTGCGGCAACCAGGGGCTTCTATTCTGGGGACTGAGGGCTGCCAAACGAAAACCTGATGCAGACCATCCGCTGGGGTACGGGATGGAGATCTATTTCTGGTCATTCATCGTCGCCCTGATCCTGTTCAGTATGGGAGGATTGTTTTCGATCTACGAGGGGATCCATAAGCTTCACCTGCATGAAGGATTGAAAAGTCCGATCATCGCCATTGTTGTGCTGGCGGTCAGCATGGTCTTCGAAGCAGCCTCGCTTTACGGATGCGTTACTCAGATCAATAAGGTCAGGCACAAGGTGAACCTTTGGACCTGGGCCAGAAAAAGCCGGCAAAGCGAACTTGTCGTCGTACTGGGTGAAGACATTGCCGCATTGCTGGGCCTTTCTTTTGCACTGATCGCCGTTGTGCTCTCCGTGGTGACCCGCAATCCAATCTTCGACGCGATCGGCAGCATTGGTATCGGTGCCCTGCTGATCATCATCTCCTTTTTCCTAGCCATCAAAGTGAAAGGGCTGCTTATCGGACAAAGTGCAGATGATGAAACCCGCGCTGATATCCAGAGGCTGCTCGAAGCCCGGCCAGAGATCGAGCAAATCCTGAACCTGATCACTTTGCAGCTGGGTCCGAAGATCATGGTGGCAGTCAAGGCCAAAATGAACAAAGTACATTCCACCGATCAGCTGGCCAGGAACATCAACAATTGTGAATCAGCACTTAAAAGAGATAATCCCTTTGTTCAGTGGGTGTTTTTTGAGCCGGATATTGAAGAATAAAAATAATATTTCGAAATTAATAACAATGAAAAAACTGAGCATCACGGGTATTGGACCGAAGATTGGGCGTGTCGCCCTCCCCTATTTTCTTATCACCTTAATCCTGAGCATCTATTTCAAAGAGATCTTTGATGTAGGACCGTTACTGGATAAACCCCTGTTAATTACCGGCGTTGTCCTGTTGGTCATCGGAGTGATTTTCTGGGGAATAACCGGCAGACTTTTATTAAAAGGAATAAAAACTACTACGCTGATGACCACCGGGACCTATTACCTGTGCCAGAATCCGCTGTACGCATCGATGATCCTGATGATCTTCCCCGGCTTATCCTTTGTCCTGCACACATGGCTGATCCTCACTACGAGCCTGGTGGCCTATACACTTTTTAAAATCCATATTAAACAGGAATACCGGGAATTGGAATCAGTATTCGGTGAAGCCTACCTCTCATACCGAACAGACACTCCGGAGATCATCCCCCTGCCCTTCAAAAAATGGTCTAAAAAGAATTCGCAGTAATCTGCTATCAACAATTGGCTATTGGCTATCAAACCAGCAGAACCATCTCATCCTCAATATCCCAATCGTTCTTTCTCATTTCTCCTCTCTCCTTTTTCTTTACTCCTCTCAGTAATTATTGTTTTCTACTAAATTAATACATATATTTGATACGTAAATAAGTCCTCTGATATTCTTAATTTCTCCACCATGAGAACACATCTCCTTTGTTCATTGATGGCAGCAGTGTTATTGTTGGCGATGAATCAGTTTTCATCAGCCAACAATCACGTAATCAATGCGTCCGGATATAAAGCCATGATCCCTTCTCTGCCCGCACTCCCCCAGGAGGATGACTTCCTCTGCGGGGACGTGAACGAGGATGGATTGGTTAACGTCCTGGACATCATCTCCATGGTCAATTACATCATGGGGGGAAATCCATCCCCTTTTAACCAGGATGCTGCGGACATCAATGCCGATAGCGGCATCAACGTACTGGACGTCATTGCCCTCGTCAACATCATCATGCAAGTGCCGGGACTGCCGTGCGGATGTGTGGCGCCTGTTCTGTATGAAGGACAAACTTATACAACTGTCTGGATTGGAGGGCAGTGCTGGTTCAAAGAGAACATGAACGTGGGCACAATGATATCAGGAACTATCGAACAATCGAACAATGGAACCATCGAGAAATACTGCTTTGATGACAATATTTCCAATTGTGACACTTATGGAGGTCTTTACCAGTGGAATGAGGCCATGCAGTATGGATTAACAGACGGGGCGCAGGGCATTTGCCCGCCAGGATGGCATATCCCCGGGGACAATGAGATAAAAATCCTGGAAGGTACTTCTGACAGCCAGTTTCCTGTAGGGGATCCGGTATGGAACATTGATGGATGGAGAGGATCTGATGTGGGTGGGAACCTCAAAGAAGAAGGAACAGCACATTGGATTGTTCCCAATACCGGCGCCACCAATTTCAGTGGTTTTACCGGTTTGCCCGGGGGTATTCGCAACAGGACCGACGGAAGCTTCTCTAAGATGGGTGAGAATGGATTTTTCTGGTCTTCCAGATTAATCAGCGCAGAAAAGTCCTGGGCACGGAAGCTTTCTTACCTCGAGCCAGATATGGAGCGTATTGAAGCTTACCGGCTGGGAGGATTTTCCATCCGCTGTGTTAAAGACTGCAGTCTTCAGCCCACCCAGGCCAATGCCGGCCCTGATCAATCCGGCATTACTGGCACATCCGCGACGCTGGCCGGCAATACACCGGCTATCGGCACAGGGCAATGGTATATCTTCACGGGGATCGGTGGTACGATCGTATCTCCTGCAAATCCCGCAAGCCAATTCCAGGGGCTGGCCGGCCAGGGCTATACCCTCACCTGGAGAATCAGTACGGATTGCACCAGTACCGAAGATACGGTTTTCATCAGTTTCGCCCCTCCAGGCCCAACATGCCCGGGCCTCCCGACAGTAATGTACGACGGTCAGACATACACCACGGTATTGATTGGTGATCAGTGCTGGTTCAGGGAGAACCTGAATGTAGGGACTATGATAGAAGAAACAATTGAACAATCGAACAATGGAACCATCGAGAAATACTGCTATGATGATAATATTTCCAATTGCAATATCTATGGAGGTCTTTACCAGTGGAACGAAGCCATGCAGTATGTGGAAAACATAGGTGCCGGTGGCATCTGCCCGTATGGCTGGCATATTCCTACTGGAATCGAATGGAACGTTCTGGCCGATCTTTTTGGAGGATCAGATGTTGCTGGAGGCAAGATGAAAACCACCGGCACATACGAGGATGAAACCGGGCTCTGGTTTGCACCAAATACAGGTGCAACCAATGAAAGCGGTTTCAGCGCCCTTCCGGGAGGATACCGTATGTCAGGCGGGGGGTTCAACAGCCTTCATGCTTTTGGGCCTTTCTGGTCATCGGTGAAACGCAGTACGGGCCTGGCATGGTACCGCTCCATGGCCAGCGATAATACCAGTCTTGCACTGAACTCGGGCAGAATGAACAATGGTTTCTCCATACGCTGTATCATTGATTGCTGGCCGCTCCCTTCCCAATCGAACGCAGGTCCCGACCAGTTGAACATCAGCGGTACCTCCACGATCCTGGCAGGAAACACTCCGGATAATGGCACAGGACTTTGGGAAATTGTAGGCGGAACAGGCGGAACGATCGTTAATCCCTCCAGCCCAACCAGCGAATTCCAGGGCCTGGCAGGAATGATATATTCCCTTGCTTGGACGATCAGCACGACCTGCGGAAATTCGGCGGATACAGTCGTGATCAGTTTTGCACCTGAAGGTTTTAGCTGTGGTACTGACCTGATAGATGACCGTGACGGGCAAATCTATTCCACCGTCCAGATTGGCTCCCAGTGCTGGATGAAGCAGAGCCTGAACGTGGGAACCATGATCACCGGAACTATCGAACAATCGAACAATGGAACCATCGAGAAATACTGCTTTGATAATAGCCTGTCCAACTGTGGTACCTATGGTGGTCTTTACCAGTGGAACGAGGCCATGCAGTATGTAACGACAGAAGGCACCCAGGGCATTTGTCTTGCCGGGTGGCACCTGCCGACCGACAATGAATGGAAGAACCTGGAAGGGGAAGTGGACAGCCAGTATCCCTTCGGGCATCCGGTATGGGATGAAATTGGCTGGCGCGGCTCGGATGCAGGGGGTAACCTGAAAGAAGCAGGGACAGAACACTGGAATGCTCCCAATACCGGTGCCACCAATTCCAGCGGATTTACCGCTCTTCCGGGTGGCTATCGTTACTTCGATGATGCTGATTTTGATGATCTTGGCAGCGATGGGATTTTCTGGTCCTCCTCGCAGACAGAAACCTTATACGTATGGATCCGGCAACTAGGCAACGACGATGCCAATGTCAACAGGGACCGCTACTTCAAGGAAAACGGATTTTCCGTCCGATGTCTCAAAGACCGTCAGCCCCAGCCTTCCCAGGCCGATGCAGGTCCGGATCAGGCTATCTACGGTACATCAACGACACTGGCAGGAAACACACCCGCATCCGGAAGCGGATTATGGCAAATCATAAGCGGTACCGGGGGAACGGTTACCGATCCCACCAATCCGGCCAGCGGATTCCAGGGATTGGTATGCACTACCTATACCCTTTCCTGGACCGTCAGTACCGAATGCGGAAGCACTTCAGATATCGTCGGGATCAGCTTAGCTCCCGACGTATCATTTACATGCGGTGATATGCTGCAGGATTGCCGTGACGGACAATCGTATGAGACGGTTCAGATTGGAGATCAATGCTGGATGGCCGAGAACCTGAATATAGGTACGATGATCTTCAGTACAACCGGAGGATATGAACAAACAAATAACGGGATCATTGAAAAATTTTGTTATAACAATACCAGTACCTTTTGCGATACATACGGCGGTTTATATGAATGGCCTGAGGCGATGGGGTATGAAACAAATGAAGGAGCCTACGGAATTTGCCCGATTGGCTGGCATCTGCCCACTGATTATGAAGTGAAGGTTCTTGAAGGTACAGTTGACAGCCAGTATGGTGTGGGAGCTCCGGAATGGGACAAGTATGGATTGAGAGGATTTGATGCAGGAGGCAATTTGAAGGAAGCAGGAACGACGCACTGGAGTCCGCCCAACACTGGAGCTACCAATTCCTCTGGCTTCACAGCTCTGCCTGGCGGCTTAAACTTCTACGCTGATGGCAGCTTTTTCTCCCTGGGTGAGGATGCAATCTTTTGGACCTCTTCGCAGGGAGATCCGTATTTGGCGTGGATACGGGGGTTATATCACACCTCTGTCCAGGTGGACAGGAGCCAGTATTACATGCATAACGGATTTTCCGTGCGTTGCCTCAAAAATTTATAATTCAGTATTTATGATTTGGGATTTGGGGTTAAATTTAATCCGTTAGAAGACCCCGCAACTCATCCAGATCGATGGAGTTAGGATGAAATTTCCCCCACCACCGAATGCAACGATTTGTATTTAGAGGGATACCGACAACAGGAATCCGGTATCTAGCACATTTCCGCATTCCCCAGACCAGCTCCGGGACGCAGGCTATGCCGATGATACCGAAGCTCTTGTTCTCTTTGCGCACTGAAATCGCTGTCTTGCTGATGCTACCACCCATCCAGATATACGGATCGATATGATGCGTTTTCATGATCTGGCTCGCTGCATTCTGAAAACACTGTTTTGAACAACCGGTGCATTGATAGTCCCTGTCTTTCTTTATCGCCTTGCAGCTTACCGACTGATCTTTCAGGCAGTACGGCTGGAGCGAAATCTTTCGGTCAGCCGCTAAGAATGAGGTTCGGTTCAGAAGGTTGGTCAGCTCGATCTCAAGCATGTACAGATGATACTGTTCCTCGGAGGTGGATAGTCTCTGGTCTCTTAATTTCTTCCAAAGCGGGAGGCCAGCCAGATGCCCGGCAGTGGCTCTGGTGTATTGCTTCAAAGGTTCATGAACAGTTTTTAAGCAAAGTGATATCAGAGAATTACTGTCAGGATCTTTCGCCAGTCTTCTTAACATTCTTTTTTTGGAGGAATATTTTCTCAGAGTGGCCAGCACTACTTCTATTTCATTCTCAATCAGGATCTTATCAGTCAATGACCGGATGGTTCGATAATACTCCCGGGTTGTTCCAGAATCTCCAAACAGTGAATAGGTCTTGCCCTCAATGGAGTCATATGTGAGTTCGATTGGTTTCACATCCACAAATGTACGAACCGTGAGCAAAAAATTCTATAATTCAGTATGGGTGATTCAGTATTTAAAAATTTGTTTATCAATGAATCATCTTGCTTTCCAATAATGAATTTCGTAGATTTACAGGACAATTCCCATTTAACTCCATTCAAAGAAATATCCGATGAAAATCCTGTACTTTTTTATTTCAGCAGTCGTTGGGATGCTTACCCTGGTGTATGTCCAGGTGTATGCACTCCACCCGGTCAGCCCTGAGCCGTCCATTACGGCCGGATATTTTATTCCCGGGCCATGGTTGCCCGATCTTCCTGATGATGATCTTCTCTGCGGAGATGTGAACGACGATGCTTTCATCAACGTCCTGGATATCATTGCCATGGTCAGTTACATTGTGGGAGGCAGTCCGGATCCCTTTAATGCAGACGCTGCCGATGTCAATGATGATGGTCTTGTCAACGTGCTGGATATCATCGCTCTGGTCAATATCATCCTGCAGGTGCCCGGAATACCCTGTCCATGCTTTCCAGGAGTTTCGTATGAAGGACAGAACTATCCTACAGTACAGATCGGGGAACAGTGCTGGTTCAAGGAGAACCTGAATGTAGGGACAATGATAGAAGGAACAATTGAACAATCGAACAATGGAACCATTGAAAAATACTGCTATGATAACAACCCTGCCAATTGTAACATCTTCGGTGGGCTATACGGATGGGACGAGGCCATGCAATTTGTGACGACGGAGGGCGCTCAGGGACTCTGCCCGGCGGACTGGCACATACCTACCGACAATGAATGGAAGACGCTGGAAGGTACCGTTGATGCCATATACCCGGTCGGTGATCCGGAATGGGACATTCATGGCTGGCGTGGCTTTGATGCAGGATCAAACCTGAAAGAGGCAGGAACCGCTCACTGGTACCCGCCCAACGCCGACGCTACGAATTCCAGCGGATTTACAGGTCTTCCAGCAGGTATGCGCAATTTCGACGATGGAAGCTTTGATTACCTTTCTTACAGAGGTCATTTTTATTCGTCCACTCAAATGAGTGAAGATGATGCCAGGAGCCGTTATCTGAACACCGGCCAGGCTGAATCCGGTCGCTTTGCCGATAAGGAACACGGATTCTCTATCCGCTGCCTAAAAGGGTGTGTTATTCTGCCAACCCAGTCCAACGCCGGTCCTGATCAGATCGATATTCCCGGTACATCAACAATCCTGGCCGGCAATGCTCCGGTCTCCGGCACCGGGCTGTGGGCTATCATCAGCGGAACAGGAGGCAATATTCTCTCCCCTGCCAGTCCGGCCAGTGAATTCCAGGGTCAACCAGGGAATGAATATGAACTTGCGTGGACCATCACTACGATTTGTGACATCTCGGCCGATACGGTGCTAATCAGCTTCGCCGACGCTATGGGACAGCCCTGCCCGGGTGTACCGCCTGTACTGTATGAAGGTCAAACATATAATACGGTTAAGATTGGCGACCAATGCTGGCTGAGAGAGAACCTGAACGTGGGCACAATGATCCTTATGAATGGCGGAGGACAATTGCAGACCGACAATGGCGTCATCGAAAAATACTGTTACGATAACCTTGAAACTAATTGTGACGTTTACGGAGGACTTTATGAATGGAGGGAAGCCATGCAATATGTTACAAATCCTGGTGCGCAGGGCATTTGCCCTGCCGGGTGGCATATTGCCACCGACGAGGAGTATGCTTTTATAAGAGAATTTCTTGGCGGGAGGTACGTAGCTGGAGGCAAGATGAAATCCACCGGAACACTCCAGGACGGAACAGGACTCTGGTGGGAGCCCAATACGGGTGCCACCAACGAGAGCGGATTCACAGGGCATCCCGGAGGATGGCGCAACCATACCGATAACGGTTACTTCCTGGTCATCACCAGCACCGGTTACTTCTGGTCATCAACGGAGGTCGGTGGGGCTGGAGCCTGGAGATGGAGACTTGTCTATAGCAGTGTCAACCTGGACCGTGACAGCTACTACAAGGAAGATGGATTCTCCATCCGGTGCGTCTGGGATAATTAACCCTTTTACTTCAATTTATTAAATACATCGAAATCCAGGAGTATGTGATCTTTTTCAGTGAACCATATACCGGAGATCAGGAGCCTATAATCTTCACACTTGATCTTGCATCCGAAACAGAAGGCACGCACTGTGTCATAAGAAAAGAGTATCCCTGGGGAATGAATTAACCAGAGAGGACACTTAACGGGAAGTTGTGATTTACGAACAAAGAATGTTGAGTTTTAATCTTTGAATTCATTTAAAAATCAAAGATCTTTGTTCCTTGTTCGTAAATCATACGTCCGTCACGCAACGAAAATACATCTGAATGTATCTTACTCCATGGATGAACGACCACTTGATCAAGGACTACAGGGTACGGTCCAGTTATGCCAATTTCAGGACGATCCGCTTCTTTGTCCGTCAGGAATACCTGCATAACCAGGAACTGCTGAGCAATTATCTGCCACCGCAAATTGAATATGTTGAAGAGAACCGATCTGAGACCAGTACTCTTACGGGTCACTTCTTCGATATCCCTTTCCTGTGCCAGGAAAATAAAAACCTGGGAAAAGAATACCTGCGCCATCTGATTCTGGTCGGGGAAGGAAATGAGGAATCGAAAAACGTCATCGCCCGGTTCATCGGAAATTATCAGGCTGAAAAACAGGATCAGGTTAAGAACATATCGCTTGTCGAGAATGATTTTGTGGTCCCTTCCTCGACTGATAAAATTTACAACGAGCAACAGATCAGCCATAAAGGACACATCCTGCTTAAACTGAGCCAGCAGCTTTTTCCGGTTCCGGATTTCTGTGTTCTTACCTCCAGAGCCTATTTCCTTCCAGTCAGGGAAAAGGAAGCCAGCCTCATTCATGCCATTGAAAACCTGGAGAAAATGACAGGGCTGACATTCGGTGATGAGACCAATCCGCTGGTATTCGCTATGCGCTCAGCTACATCGTTTTACATTCCAGGTTTTCTTCCCACCTATCTGAATGCCGGGATCAACAGAACGGTGTACCAGGGATTGAGAAACAAATATGGCGAAAGGCCCGCCGGCAAGATCTATCTGAATAACCTTCAGACGATCTACAAGCTCCTGTTCCCTGACCAAACAAAACAGGATTTCTGCAAATCGGTCCGACCGGATGAATCGATGCGGGACATTGAGAAAAAGATTGAAAAACTGGTCAGGGAAATCGGGCACGGCCATGAAGCCATTCTTTCCGATCCGTTGAAACAGGTATTGTTCTTCACCGAGTCCATTCACGACTACTTCCGCCGAAACCAGGACCTGGCGTATACATTCAAAAAAGGAGATATTTCCTATCCGTCGATCATCATGCAAAAAATGGTGTGGACCGTACGCAACGACGATTCCTACCCAGGTGTTTTATACAGTCGTCACTCACGAACCGGATTGGGGATACAGATCGAAAGCGCTGTCAACATCTTTGGGGATGATATCATGACGGGCAATATGGAAAGGAACGACACTGAGTTCTTTGAAAGAGGAGAAATAAAATACTCGTTCCCAGCCGTTTATCACTTCGTCCCCTCCCTTTCCAAACTGGAAATCCTGTTCGAATCTCCGGTAACCATCGAGTTTGCAGCGGAATTCAGGAAGAACGCATACCTGTTTGCCATGCTTCAGCTAAACACCTCGGAGCTTACTGGTCGTTCCACGCTGCTATCAGCCATCGACATGTACAAGAAAAAGCTGATCCCGGGGGAGCGGGTCATACAGCTTATTCAGCCTTACCACCTGAGGCAGATCTTCTCGGAACGCATTGATGACAAGTCTTTCCATGAGCTGAAACATTTCTGCGACGGGATTTCGGTTCTTCCGCGTTCAGCGGTCACCGCCCGGATTTTCTTTTCCACTACAAAGGCGCTGGAAGCCAAAAGAAATGGCGAAAAAGTCTGCCTGTGCAAAGAAACCTTCGTCCCGGCCGACACGATCATCCTTTACGAACTCGACGCCATCATCAGCCTGACACCTGCCGCTGTTCATGTGGTCACATCCTGCCTCGGATATGGCATACCTGCATTCATCAACCTACATAAATATAAGGTTAGGCTGGTGAACCAGACACTCGTGAATGAAGAAGGCAACATCCTGAAAGAAGGGGACTGGATCACCCTGTCGAGTAAGCGCAGAATGATCCTGACCGGAAAGGCAAGCTTTGAACCCGCACGGTTCCAGAAATACCTGGAGGGAGCGGCGCTGGATATGCAGTCAAAAGAGGAAAAGGTCTTCGTCAACATAAAGGCTGCCTACACCGAATACCAGGAAATCGTCAAAAACCTCGACTATTATCATGTCAATACCCTGAACGATCTGGTCAAGATCATCCGGAACGATCTGCAGACACAACCCGACAAGGCAAAAAAACTGGTGAACAACTGGCTCCAATCCAACCTGACGCTCTACACCGAACAGATATTGAAAAGTGAAATGGGTACACACAAGGATCAGCAAATGATCTACGATCTTTTCACCCTGGACGGGAAGATCCTGTTTTTTAAAAAAGCCATCGCGATGTGCATCCAGCGGAAGATTAACGGATTCAATGCCGGATCGTTCATGCTTGGACGTTTTATATGCCTGAGCCACCCGATAGCTTTCTGGGAAAAAATGGATGAGTGTGAAATCGCTTTCCTGCTCAACGAATACATTCTCTTTGAGAAGTACATTCAGGTGCTCAATGACCTTGGCGAGCGGCACATCAACCGTGTCAAAAGAAAAATACTGGATGATGGCATCAGCAGCATCAATCTTTCGCATATCGATCCAACGGTCTTCGTTACCCTGAAATTCATATTTAAGGACTGGGATCTGCTTCGGATAAAATGCTCCCGGGACCTTGACCCTGAAACCTTTTACCTGATCGACCTGCTCAAGCGACCTTTTGGGCATTTCTTCGATTATCATTCCCCGTGGTCGCTGAACAGGTTGCGGGAGATCTGCGATAACGAGCATGTACCCGTTCCGGAGGCAACTGCCAACTGACGGGCTTCCATCACTGAACCTTCCTACGCACGCGGTATATACCTTTGCTCAGGGATTCGGACTGTGATTGGATCAAAGTGGATCCACTCCATGGCACACTTTGCAGGCCTCCAGTGTTCCTTCAAAGCACAGTAATGCCATATTCCGGCCAGGAAGTTTCACTCCCCCTCCGGATCACCTGTGCATGAACGTTATTATATGGTGGCAGGATGGCCATCCTCTCTCCTTTCTCCTCTCTCAGAATCAGGGCATCGGTGGCACCTTTAGTGCGTCTTCCGGGATCTTTCCGGTAAGACTCTTCAGAAAGGCAACAATATCTTCTACTTCTTCTTCCGAGAGGTTCTTGTTAAGCTGAAGACTGGCCATGGTCTCAATGGCATCCGGAAGATCTGCCATAGCACCGTCGTGGAAATAGGGATAGGTTTCGGCGATGTTCCTGAGGGAAGGAACTTTAAATATATCTGTATCAGCCACAGCCTGTGTGACCTCAAAACGGCCCTTATCCTCGGGGTTGCTACCGGGCAGCGTATGATAGTCGGCGAAGAGGCCAGCCTTCTGAACGACTCCTGACATGAAATGAAGTCTATTGTTTCATTGGAAAGTAATATCCGATCAGGATCGAAAAAACACTGTTCCGTATCTCAAAGTCATTATCTGTAGACAGAGTATACAATCCGGCTGTATACCTGGCATCCAGCGAAAAACTTCCCCAGATGGCTCCGGCGCCGACTGTCAATCCCAGGTCGAATGACTTAATCTGTTGGATGTCCCCTTTATCATGACCCGATTCCTCATGGACCAGGATACCGTCCTCGTAGTCCTTCAGTTCATAGTCTTCATCGTAAGTCCCCTTGATCTTGAAAGCGGGTGAAAATCCCGCAAGGATCTGCGGCCGGAACTCATGGCCGGATAAAAATGCAAGGTTGACAAGCAGTGGGATCTCAAGATAATGAATTTTCCATGAGCCAATATAGTGCTCATAGTTGCGGATGGTTCCATCATCATGGATCCTTTCAAAATCATACGTGCATCCCTTGGTAGAGAATAAAATCTCAGGCTGAAAACTCAGGTTGCCTGTGAGGCGAAGCATTGCACTCACCCCACCATCGAATCCAACCAGCAGGTCATTGTCCATATCGCCACCAACCTGGTTGGCAACGTTCACCCCTGCTTTAATGCCAAGGGAATTCTGGCCTTCCAGGGTGAAAGAAAAAATAATGAAACACGCCAGAATCAGTAATAATCTACTTTCTTTTATAACTGACTCATTAATAATAAACACTTGATAAACCTGCCGGATAATGGTTCTGGACTTTAGGTCTCCAAAGAGGCAGATTTTTATCGAAAATTACAACAATAATGTACTTAAGTCAAGACTTGCCAGGTTTTTTCTAACAGAATGGTCAGGTTCTTATTCCAAAAGTACAAATCAGTCCACGGCTTCCAGACGGGGATGCGTTGCGGTAAAATCTATCTTGTTACCACACACCCTGCGGACATGGCGCGTCCATCCTTCACAGTCAGCACCACATAGTATCCATCTGGAATTCCGTCCAGGCAAAGAATA
>JAQUQD010000038.1 GCA_028716265.1 Bacteroidales bacterium
CCCCTTCAAGGATCTCACGGTTACCGGGAATTCCATGCACCACCTGTTCGTTCACAGAGATGCACAGTGTCGCCGGGTATCCCTCATATCCTTTGAACGCCGGTCTGGCGCCATGGTCGCGGATGAATTCCTCGGCGATCCTGTCCAGTTCCTCCGTCGTAATCCCCGGACGTATATGCTTTGCTACTTCTGCTAGAGCCTTCCCAACAATCAAAGAACTGATCTTTATATAATGAATCTCTTCTTCGGTTTTCACCATCATCTTCTCAAACAATTCAGTCTCCCCCTTTAAGGTTAAGTGCCCATGCTCATCGACGAACGTCCCTTGATCCTGCCGGTCTTGGTCAATCCATCGTAATGTCTCATTAGCAGGTGGCTTTCAATCTGTTGGAGTGTATCCAGCACAACACCCACAAGGATAAGCAGGGAAGTGCCCCCGTAGAACTGCGCAAATTGTGTATTGACACCCAGTAACCTGACAAGAGCAGGCATGATCGCAACGAATGTAAGGAAAATAGATCCCGGCAGCGTTATGCGCGACATGATGTTGTCAATGAATTCTGCAGTTTTCCTGCCCGGTTTGACACCGGGGATGAATCCTCCGTTCTTTTTCATATCCTCAGCCATCTGGTTTGGATTGATCGTGATGGCTGTGTAGAAGTACGTGAAGAGAATGATCATGATCGCATACACAAAGTTGTACCAGAATCCGTTCATGTTGCTGAACGTGGCAGCAAAACCCGACATTCCCTCCGAGCCGAAGTTGGCGAAGGTCAATGGCAGGAACATGATGGCCTGGGCAAAGATGATGGGCATAACCCCTGCAGCATTCACTTTCAGGGGGATATACTGCCTCACACCTCCATATTGTTTGTTTCCCACGATTCGTTTGGCGTATTGCACCGGGATCTTTCGGGTTCCCTGCACCAGGAGGATGCATAGCAGGATGACCAGGATAAGTACGGCGATCTCGACAAAGAATACCACCAGTCCGCCTCCCTGTGTTTCCAGGCGGGAAATCAGTTCCCCGAACAGTGCAAATGGCAGACGGGCGATGATTCCGATCATGATGATGAGCGATATCCCGTTTCCGATGCCTTTATCTGTGATACGCTCACCCAGCCACATGATAAACAGCGAACCTGCTGTCAGGATGATGATGGAGGATATGCCGAAGAACGAAAAGACCGAATGCGACGTGATGTCGGACCGGAAGGGATAGATTCCTTCCGGGGGGATCTGGTTGACGATGTTGGCTATATAGGCTGGCGACTGGAATAGCAGGATAGCCACCGTGAGGTAGCGGGTAATCTGGTTCATTTTCTTCCTGCCGCTTTCACCTTCCCGCTGGAGTTTCTGGAAATACGGGATGGCCATTCCGAGCAGCTGTACGACGATGGATGCGGAAATGTAGGGCATGATCCCCAGAGCGAAAATGGAAGCGTTGGAGAATGCACCGCCGGAAAACATGTTCAACAGGCCCAGCAATCCTGATTTGCCCTGGTTTTGAAGGCCTGCCAGCTGGTTCGGATCGATACCGGGCAGCACCACATAGGCTCCCAACCTGTAGATCAGGATGATACCGAGTGTGTAGAGAATCCTCTTCCGCAGGTCCTCAATCTTGTAGATATTCCTTAAGGTCTCGATAAAACGTTTCATTAAAACTAGATTTTTGTTGCAACACCACCGTTAGATTCGATTGACTTCTTTGCTGAGGCAGAGAATGCATGTGCTTTCACATCCACTGTTGCCGTAAGTTCTCCTCTGCCCAGTATTTTGACCTTATCGTTCTTGTCAGCCAGGCCATTTTGTATAAAGATTTCCTGATCGAAATAGGTGATCCCTTTGGCATCATACAATCGTTGAAGGACATCCAGGTTGATGCTTCGGAATTCCACCCTGTTGAAGTTGCTGAAGCCAAATTTGGGGACACGGCGGTGCAATGGCATCTGCCCACCCTCGAAGCCGACTTTCTGTTTATATCCCGATCTGGATTTTGCTCCTTTATGGCCTCTTGTTGACGTGCCTCCTTTACCTGATCCCTGCCCTCTTCCAACACGTTTGCTTTTCTTTACCGAACCTTCCGCCGGTTTCAAGTTACTTAGATCCATCATAGTCTGATATTGTCAATGATTCTTAAGATATATTATACTTCCTCCACCTTCACAAGGTGTCGAACCTTTTCGATCATCCCCAGGATCTGGGGCGTAGGTGTAACCTCGACAGTCTGGTGCATGCGACTGATTCCCAGTGCTTGAAGGGTTCTCTTCTGGCGTTCCGGTTTCCCGATGCCGCTTCTAATCTGTGTGACTTTCAGTTTATCCATGGGGTGTTTGCTTTTATCCGTTGAATACTTTTTCCATCGGGATATTTCTCAGCTGTGCGACAGCATAGGGGTCCCGCATCTGCATCAGTGCATTGATCGTTGCCTTGACCACGCTATGAGGGTTGGAGGAGCCTTTGGATTTGGCCAGCACGTCCCTGATCCCGACGCTTTCCAGCACCGCGCGCATGGCACCTCCAGCGATGACGCCGGTACCAGGGGCAGCGGGTTTGAGGTAAACCAGGGCACCGCTGTACTTTCCAATCTGCTCGTGAGGCAGTGTGCCTTTGAGTACGGGAACCTTGATCAGGTTCTTTTTGGCATCGTCGATCCCTTTGGCAATGGCTGCGGTCACCTCTTTGGCCTTACCCAGTCCGTGGCCCACCACGCCATTTTCATTCCCTACCACCACCACTGCCGAGAAACTGAAGGTACGCCCCCCTTTCGTAACTTTGGTCACGCGCTGTATGCTCACAAGCTTATCCTTGAACTCGATTTCGCTTGATTTTACTCTTCTGACGTTCAAATTTGCCATTTTCTGTTAAAATTTAAGTCCGCCTTCCCTGGCTGCATCAGCCAATGATTTTACTCTTCCGTGGTACAGGTATCCGCCTCGGTCAAACACGCATTCGCTAATCCCTGACTCCAGTGCTTTTTTTGCCACCAGCATGCCCACCTGCTTGGCCTGTTCAATCTTGGTGGTTTTCTGGTCCACCACATCCGGCTGGCGGGAGGATACCGAGAAAAGTGTCCGCCCGTGCATGTCATCCACAAGTTGAACGTAGATATCACGGTTGCTTCTGAAAACGCTCAATCGGGGCCGCTCAGCCGTACCTTTGACGACCTTTCTGATCCTCATCCGGATCCTCGACCTCCTGAATTCTTTATTGCTGCTTATCGACATTCTTACAATATATTTATCGATTGAAAAAAGGTTATTTCTTTTCTGCCGCTTTGCCGGCTTTTCTTCTCAGTTCCTCGTTCTCGAATTTAATCCCTTTGCCCTTGTAGGGTTCCGGTGGACGCAACGACCGGATCTTGGCTGCTACCTGTCCGAGCAACTGCCTGTCGAACGACTGCATGATGATCAGGGGGTTCTTTCCCCTTTCGACCTTGACTTCGGCTTTAATCTCCGGAGGAAGCTGAAGGACAACGTTATGGGAATATCCGACCGATATGTCAAGCATTTGCCCCGTCAGCACAGCCTTGAAACCCACGCCTACCATCTCCTGGGTCACCGTGAACCCGGAAGAAACACCTTTGATCATATTGGCCAGCAATGCACGGTAGAGACCATGTTTGGACCTGGGATCGATTTCGTCGGAATGCCGTATGACGTGCAGGGTGCTGTCTTCAATTTTCACTTCGATCTGGGGATCAACCCGTTGGCTCAGTTCGCCCAGTTTCCCCTTAACGGTCACCAGGTTGTCCTCGGTGATGGTCACCTTGACGCCATCGGGAATGGATATGGGCAATTTACCTATTCGTGACATTGCTTGTTCTCCTGTTTTAGCTGATATAACATAATACTTCGCCGCCAATATTCAATTTACGCGCTTCCTTGTCGGTCATCACCCCCTGTGAGGTGGAAATGATAGCGATGCCCAATCCGTTGAGGACACGGGGTAATTTTTCCGCATTCACATATTTACGAAGGCCGGGTTTGCTCACCCGTCGCAGAGAGCTTATCGCCGGTAGTTTGGTGGTGGGATGATACTTCAGTGCAATTTTGATGATGCCCTGGACCTGATCATCCTCAAATTTATAATTCAGGATATATCCTTTATCAAAGAGGATCTTGGTCATCTCCTTCTTGATGTTGGATGCGGGGATCTCAACGATCCGGTGGTTGGCTTTCACCGCATTCCTGATTCGTGTCAAGTAATCTGCAATTGGATCTGTCGTCATTGTTCGTATCTCTGTTTGTTTTTGATCAAAGCAATTTTCATTACCAGCTGGCTTTTTTCACACCTGGGATAAGTCCTTGGTTGGCCATCTCCCTGAAGTTGATACGGGAGATACCGAACTGGCGAATGAATCCCCTGGAGCGTCCGGTCAGTTGACAGCGATTGTGAAGCCTGACACAGGAGGAGTTTTTGGGCAGTTTCTGCAGTGCCACAAAGTCCCCCTTTGATTTCAGTTCAGCTCTTTTGGCCGCAAATTTCTTGACCATCATCATTCGTTTAATTTCGCGGGCCTTCATTGATTCCTTTGCCATGTAATCTTATTTTTGAGTTTTAAATGGTATTCCAAATTCCTTGAGCAGGGCATATGCTTCGTTATCGTTTCGGGCAGTGGTCACAAAAGTGATGTCCATTCCGTTGATCTTGGCCACCTTATCGATATCGATTTCAGGAAAGATGATCTGTTCGGAAACGCCGAAGGTAAAGTTGCCCCTGCCATCGAAACCCTTATCACTGATCCCCTTGAAATCACGGATACGGGGGATGGAGACCGAGATGAGGCGGTCGAGGAACTCATACATGTTGTTTCCCCTGAGAGTCACGCGAATACCAATTGGCATCCCGCGGCGCAGTTTGAAATTAGAGATGTCCCTCCTGGATTTTGTGGTCACTGCCTTTTGACCTGTGATGGAGGTCATTTCAACGATTCCTGTTTCCAGAAGCTTTTTGTCGGTTATGGCTGATCCCATTCCCTGGTTCAGGCAAATTTTCACCAGCCTGGGCACCTGCATGACGTTCTTGAATTCAAACTGTTTCATCAATGCAGGAGTGATGTTCTCCTGGTACTGTTTTTTCAGACGCGGCTCGTACTTCATCACTTGATTACCTCCCCTGATTTGATTGAATACCGCACTGTCTTACCTGATTTGGCATCGCTTCTCCGTCCAGTGCGTGTGGGTTTACCGGAGGAATCGATCACTTTAAGGTTGGAAATATGGATGGGTGCTTCTTTGTGCATAATACCCCCTTTGGGATTCTGTGTACTGGGCCTGCTGTGCTTGGAGATCATGTTGATCCCTTCCACGATGGCAGTATCCTTGTCGGTATCGACCTTCAGGATCCTTCCCTGCTGGCCCTTGGAGTCACCCGCAATGACCATCACCGTATCTCCTTTTCGGATATGGAATTTCTTTTTCATTTCTGTTCTTTTTTGAAAGCTAAAGTACTTCCGGTGCTAATGAAATGATCTTCATGTATTTCTTGTCACGGAGCTCGCGGGCGACCGGGCCGAATATACGTGTCCCTGCCATTTCTCCTGCATTGTTCAGAAGGACCACCGCGTTGTCGTCAAACCGGATATACGAGCCGTCGTTACGACGGATCTCCTTTTTGGTCCTGACCACCACGGCTTTGGATACGGTTCCTTTCTTGATGTTACCAGATGGGATGGCTGTTTTGACCGTGACGATGATCTTGTCGCCGATGGTCGCATATCGTTTGCGGGTTCCACCCAGTACACGGATGCAGAGCACCTCACGGGCGCCGCTGTTATCCGCAACTGTCAATCGTGATTCTTGTTGTATCATGGTTACTTTGCTCTTTCAATGATTTCCACTAATCTCCAGCATTTTGATTTGCTTAGGGGACGGGTCTCCATGATCTTTACCGTATCGCCCGTCCGACATTCATTCTTTTCATCATGCGCCGCAAACTTGGAGGTCCTTTTGATGAATTTGCCATAAATCGGGTGCTTGACCTTTCGAAGAACTTCCACTATGATGGTTTTTTCCATCTTATCGCTGACAACGACGCCGATTTTCTCTTTTCTTAAATTTCGTTCCATTTCGGTATATGGTATTATTTTGCAGACTGTTTGTTCAATGCCCCTTGCAGTTCCCGTTTCCTGAGTTCGGTCATGATGCGGGCAATGGCTCTCCGGTAGGTCTTGATCCTGTTTGGATTATCAATGGGAGAAACGTGATGGTTGAGCTTGAGTTTGGTCAGCTGCTTCTTCTCCTCCTCCAGCCTTTCCATCAGCTCGGAGGTTGACAATTCTTGTATAACTTTCTGTTCCATCGTAAATTAGATTGTTTCTTCAATATAATCTCTTCTGACCACGAATTTGGTACGTATGGGCAGTTTCTGAGCGGCGAGTCTGAGCGCTTCTTTGGCAATTTCAAGAGGTACGCCATCGGCCTCAAACATGATCCTGCCCGGGGTGATGGGAGCCACGAATGCTTCGGGTGCTCCTTTGCCTTTCCCCATACGGACTTCCGCCGGTTTCTTGGTAATGGGTTTATCCGGGAAAATACGGATCCATATCTGGCCCTCACGTTTCATATGACGTGTCACAGCCTGACGGGCAGCTTCTATCTGACGGCCTGTGAGCCATGCTTCTTCCATTGCTTTGATGCCAAAGGAGCCGAAGGCAATCTGATCGCCCCTCTGGGCGTTTCCCTTCATCTTGCCTTTCTGTTGCTTCCTGTATTTGGTCTTTTTTGGTTGTAACATAAGTGATGGATATTACAATTACATTTCCTTCCTTGGTTTACCTCATTCCCCTGGGTTTGTTCCTGGGCCTGGGTTTCATGCCTCCTGCCGGTGCAGGTTTGGCCTTGGGTGTTGCTGCAGGCACGAACTCCTGTTTGCCATAGACCTCACCCTTGCAGATCCATACCTTCACGCCAATTCTTCCGTAGGCCGTATGGGCTTCACTGATCGCATAATCAATGTCGGCACGCAGGGTATGCAACGGGATCCTCCCCTCCTTATATTGTTCACTCCTTGCCATTTCAGCTCCCCCCAATCGCCCTGAGATCTCCACCTTGATGCCTTCCGCTCCGATACGCATCGAAGAAGCGATGGCTGTTTTGATGGCACGTCGGTACGATATCCTGCCCTCGATCTGTTTGGCTATGGTCGAGCCCACGATCAGTGAGTCCAGTTCCGGCCGCTTTATCTCAGAGATATTGATCTGGATTTCCTTTTTCGTAAGCTTCTTGAGTTCTTCTTTCAGTTTATCCACTTCCTGGCCTCCCCTGCCAATGATGATACCCGGCCTGGCCGTGTTGATGGTCACGCTCACAAGCTTCAGGGTGCGTTCAATCACGATCCTGGAAACACCAGCCTTCGCCAGACGGGCGTTGAGGTATTTTCGGATCTTTTCGTCCTCCACCAGTTTACCTACAAAGTTTTTCCCCCCGTACCAGTTGGAATCCCATCCTCTGATGATCCCTAACCGGTTGCCTATTGGATTTGTTTTCTGTCCCATTAATTCAGTTGGTTATTGATTTTACTTGTCTTAAATGGTTATGCTTCTTTGGTTTCCGCAGCCTGACGGCTGTCCAGGATCAGCGTGACATGATTGGAACGTTTTCTTACCCGGTGGGCGCGTCCCTGCGGGGCAGGTCGGATACGTTTGAGGATCCGGCCGCTGTCGACGGAGATCTCTTTAATGAACAGATGGCTCTGTTCGATACGTGCGCCTTCATTTTTGGATTGCCAGTTGGCAATGGCAGAAAGCAGCAGTTTCCGTATGCGCAGGGAAGAATAGGTCGTGGAATTCTTCAGTACATGCAGTGCCTTCTCCACCTCCATGCCACGAACCATATCGGCAACGTACCTCATTTTGCGCGGTGAAGTCGGACAGTTTTTCAGTCGGGCGAAGTAGGCCGATTTTCGTGCCTCTTTATTCGCTTCAGCTGCTAGTCGTTTTCGTGCTCCCATTATCTGCTCTGTTTATTATTTCTTTCCTTTACTACCTGCATGGCCCCTGAAAATACGCGTCGGGGCGAACTCACCCAGCTTGTGTCCCACCATGTTCTCAGTGACATAGACCGGGATAAATTTATTACCGTTGTGGACAGCTATGGTCAGGCCTACGAACTCGGGAGAGATCACCGAACTCCTCGACCAGGTCTTGATGACTGCTTTCTTCTTGGTCTCCTGCGATTCCCTGACACGCTGGTCCAGCTTATAATGAATGAACGGACCTTTTTTTAGTGAACGGCTCATGGTTATCTTGATGTTGAATTATTTCTTCCTTCTCTCAATGATATACTTGTTCGATGTATTTTTCAGTTTCCGGGTCCTGTATCCTTTGGCAGGAACGCCATTTCTGGACCTGGGATGCCCGCCGGAGGCACGACCTTCGCCGCCGCCCATGGGATGGTCAACGGGATTCATGGCAACGCCACGTACCCTTGGCCTGTGCCCCATCCACCGTGTCCTTCCGGCTTTACCAGAGGTCTCCAGCGAATGGTCAATGTTGGATACCATGCCGATCGTGGCCTTACATGTCTGCAGGATCATGCGCGTTTCACCTGACGGCAGCTTGAGGATAGCAAACTTCCCGTCGCGTGACATAAGCTGGGCGTAAGAACCTGCGCTGCGCGCAATCTTGGCACCCTGCCCGGGCCTCAGCTCAATGTTGTGAATGATGGTACCAAAAGGTATCTCACTCAGATACATCGAGTTACCAATATCCGGCGACACCCCCTTGCCACTGACGACCTGCTGGCCTACCTTCATACCGTGTGGAGCTACAATATAACGTTTCTCACCGTCGGTATAAAAAAGCAGGGCGATGCGGGCAGAACGGTTCGGATCATATTCGATCGATTTCACCACCGCCGGTATTCCTTCCTTGTCACGCTTGAAGTCCACCAGACGGTACCGCTGTTTATGCCCACCGCCAATGTAGCGAATGGTCATTTTTCCTTCGTTGTTCCTGCCGCCAGACTTCTTCCTGGTGATCAACAATCGCTTCTCAGGTGTGGAAGATGTGATCTCTTCAAAGGCGCTGATCAATTTAAAGCGCTGACCTGATGTTGTCGGTTTAAATTTCTTTAAAGCCATTTATCTAGATATTGCTGTAAAAATCTATTGTTTCTCCTGCTGCCAGTGTGACGATCGCCTTCTTGTAGGCGTTTGTCCGTCCGGAAAGTGCTCCCCCTTTGGTAAAACGGGTCTTCATCTTACCGGAATAGCTCATGGTGTTCACATCAACCACCTCAACTCCGTACAATTCCTTGACGGCCTTGCGGATCTGAAGCTTATTGGCCTTTTTGTGCACAATAAAACCGTACTGGTTCAATTTTTCCCCTTTCTGGGTCATTTTCTCCGTTATGACCGGTCTCAGTATAATTTCCATGGTCCTGAAATTTATTGTTAGTAGTGAACCTCAATGTTAGCTGGCCAGTACTTTTTGCAGTTCCTGCAGGGAGCTTTCGACAAAGAACAGATGCCGGGCGTTCAATATGTCATAGGTATTCAGGTCAGAGGCCTGGATTACCTTGACCTGTCGAAGGTTCCTGCTGGAAAGGATGATGTTGCGGCTAGGCCTGGCCAGTACGAACATGGTTTTCTGATCGGCCACGCTGAAATTGCTCAGCACTTCCATGAAGGATTTCGTCCTTGGCGCTTCGAAGTCAAAATCCTCCAGTACGATGATCTGGTTCTCTTTTGCCTTATAGGTGAGCGCTGATTTACGGGCCAGCCGTTTGACTTTCTTGTTCAGTTTGAAGCTGTAATCCCGTGGCTGGGGTCCAAAGACACGCGCTCCGCCCGGGAAAAGCGGGGATTTGGCGCTACCTGCGCGTGCCCCGCCGGTGCCTTTTTGCCTTTTGATCTTGCGCGTGCTGCCCGAAACCATGCTCTTCTCTTTAGTAGCATGCGTGCCCTGCCGCTGATTGGCCATGAATTGCCTGGTGTCAAGATAAATCGCATGATCATTCGGTTCGATACCGAAAATGGATTCATCCAGCATCACCTTTCTGGAGGTCTGCTGACCATTTATTTGAAAAATTGCTAGCTCCATCTTTCTAATATTAAATATGAACCATTGGGACCGGGCACCGATCCTTTGACAACAACCAGGTTTTTTTCAGGAATGAGCTTCATGATCTGAAGATTGATCATCTTCACCCGTTCGTATCCGGTATGGCCGGCCATCCGCATCCCTTTGAGTACCTTCGACGGATAGGAAGAAGCCCCGATGGAGCCCGCCGCTCTCTGACGATTGTGCTGCCCATGCGTGGAATTGTTCACCCCGCCGAAATAATGCCGTTTGACCACTCCCTGAAATCCTTTTCCCTTGCTGATACCTACCACATCTATGTATTCGCCTTCCACAAACACATCCACCGTAAGGATATCACCGAATTTCTTCTGATGCCCCACCTCAAAACGAGTGAACTCCCTGATAATCTTTTTGGGGGTGACACCTGCTTTTTTAAAATGACCAAGAAGCGACTTGGTGGTATGCTTCTCCTTCTTGTCATCAAAGGCCAACTGGATGGCGTCGTATCCATCGGTGTTCTTTACTTTGATCTGGGTTACCACACATGGACCCGCTTCGATAACGGTACAGGGTATATTTTTACCATCCGCATCGTAAATGCTGGTCATCCCAATTTTTTTACCAATCAGTCCTGACATTTTCTATCTATTTAATGCCTGCCTCCAGGCACAATTATACTTTAATCTCAACTTCCACACCACTGGGAAGTTCCAGCTTCATCAAGGCATCGATGGTCTTGGACGTCGTACTGTAGATGTCCAGCAACCGTTTGTATGAGCACAGCTGAAACTGCTCCCGTGATTTTTTATTGACAAAGGTCGCCCGGTTGACCGTAAAGATCTTCCGGTCAGTAGGCAACGGGATGGGCCCATTTACAACGGCACCCGTTGATTTGACTGTTTTTACGATCTTTTCGGCAGATTTATCAACCAGGTTATGATCGTACGATTTGAGTTTTATTCTGATTCTCTGGCTCACTTGTTCATTGATTATATGGTGACAAATAGGTTTAAGTGAGAATATATCCCTTTATTTTATATATGATTTCCTCTGTAAGTACATCCGGGACAGGCTCATAATGAAGGAATTCCATTGATGATGTAGCCCTTCCCGATGTGATGGTTCTTAAGGCTGTCACATAGCCGAACATTTCCGACAGGGGTACCTTGGCTCTGACCACTTGTGACCGAATACGCGCGTAAACGTCATCCACATGTCCACGGCGCCGGTTCAGGTCGCTGGTGACATCACCCACGTATTCATCCGGGGTAATCACTTCCAGGCGCATGACAGGCTCGAGCAGGATCACCTTGCCTTTTTTGCATGCTTCCCTGAAGGCCAGGTTGGCAGCGATCTCAAAAGACAGCGCGTCAGAATCCACCGGATGGTAGGATCCGTCGAGTAGCCGGACCTTCATGTTGTGCATGGGGAATCCCAGCAGGATGCCATTGTTCATGGCTTGCCTGAATCCCTTCTCAATGGAAGGGATGTATTCCCTGGGGATGCTTCCTCCCCTGATCTCATTCAGGAACTGAAGCCCTGGCATACCATTGTCAGCAGGACCGAGTTCAAAGGCGATGTCAGCGAACTTGCCCCTGCCTCCTGTTTGTTTTTTATAAATCTCCCTGTACTGGACCGGACTCACAATGGCTTCCTTATAGGCCACATGGGGTATCCCCTGGTTTATTTCCAGGTTGAACTCCCGTTTTAGGCGGTCGATCAGGATCTCAAGATGCAGTTCACCCATTCCGCTGATGATGGTCTGCCCGGTTTCCGGATCCAGCCTCACTATGAAGGTGGGATCTTCTTCTGACAGCTTGGCCAGCCCGGCATCCAGTTTCTCCACATCCTCCTGTGTCTTGGGTTCGACGGCAATCCTGATGACGGGTTCCGGGAAGCGGATGGGTTCAAGGGCAATCGGATGCGCAGGATCGCACAGGGTATCTCCAGTACGTATCAGCTTGAATCCCACAGCTGCTCCGATATCACCCGCTTCGATGCGTTGCAGGGGTTTCTGTTTGTTGGCGTGCATCTGCATGATGCGCGAGATACGTTCCCGCTTGTCGGTATGGGAATTCAGCACCGATTCTCCTGCTTCCAGTGCCCCGGCATAGACCCTAAAGAACGCAATGCGTCCTACAAAGGGATCGGTGGCTATTTTGAAAGCCAGTGCTGTGAAGGGTTCTGAGATGTCAGCTTTTCTGATCTCTTCCTTATCGGTGTAGGGGTTCAGGCCAGTGACGGGCGGTATGTCCGACGGACAGGGAAGATATTGAACGATGGCGTCGAGAAGGTTCTGTATGCCTTTGTTCCTAAGCGCTGCTCCACACAGTACAGGTGTGATCTGCATGTTCAGGGTAGCTTTGCGCAATCCCTGATAGATCTCCTGAACGGTAATTGATTCCGGATCGTTGATGAATTTCTCAAAAAGGTGCTCGTCATTTTCGACTACACCTTCGACCATTTTCATCCGGTAGGTTTCCACCATGTCCGTCATATCGACGGGGATGGACGTTTCATAGTACCGCATTCCCAGGGATTCCACATCCCACTGGTACGCCTTACGCCGGACCAGGTCCACCACGCCGGTAAAGGTCTCTTCATGCCCGATAGGCAGCTGGAGAGGCACCGGGTTGGCTCCGAGTTTGTCTTTAATCTGGGCAATGACATTGAGGTAATCTGCTCCCGGGCGATCCATTTTGTTAACAAAACTGATCCGCGGCACCCTGTACTTATCCGCTTGTTTCCACACCGTCTCCGACTGGGGTTCCACTCCTCCGACGCCGCAAAAGATGGCAATGGCGCCATCCAGCACGCGCAGCGAACGCTCCACCTCGACGGTAAAATCCACATGCCCGGGTGTATCAATGATGTTGATCCGGTATTTCTGGGCATCCATGTCCCAGAAAACCGTCGTGGCAGCAGAAGTGATGGTGATGCCCCGCTCCTGCTCCTGCACCATCCAGTCCATGGTGGCGGTTCCCTCATGCACTTCGCCCATCCGGTAGTTGATGCCGCTGTAGTACAGTATGCGCTCTGTCGTTGTGGTCTTACCCGCATCGATATGAGCCATAATGCCAATGTTCCTTATATGTAACAACCTTTCCGACATCGTTGTGCAACTACCTGTTCACATGCTTTACCGTTCAAAACCTGAAATGAGAGAATGCTTTATTCGCCTCGGCCATACGATGGGTGTCTTCTTTCTTTTTAAAAGCAGCCCCTTCTTCTTTGAAGGCGGCCAGTATCTCTCCGGCAAGTTTTTGCCCCATGGACTTCTCATGACGTGCACGGGAGTATTTGATCAGGTTCTTCATACCGATCGACATCTTCCGTGACGGTCTGATCTCTGACGGGATCTGGAAAGTGGCACCACCGATCCTCCTGCTTCTCACTTCAACGGAAGGAGTGACGTTGGCCAATGCTTTCTTCCATACTTCCAGGCCGTCTTCACCCGAACGTTCGCCGACGGCTTCGATGGCCTCGTAGAACACCTTATAGGCAAGGTTCTTCTTTCCCCGGTACATCATGTTGTTCACGAACTTCGTGACCATGACATCATTGAACCTGGGATCCGGAAGTACTTCGATCTTTTTTGGTTTACTTTTTCTCATGGATCATTATATAATGTATCTTACTTCTTCTTCGGACGTTTTGTGCCATATTTCGACCTTCGCTGGTTACGGCCCTCCACACCGGATGTATCGAGAGCACCACGGATGATGTGATACCTCACCCCCGGAAGATCCTTGACCCTGCCTCCGCGGATCATGACAATGGAGTGCTCCTGAAGGTTGTGACCTTCCCCGGGGATGTACGCATTCACCTCCTTGGTGTTGGTCAAACGCACCCTGGCCACCTTGCGCATGGCCGAATTAGGCTTCTTGGGAGTAGTAGTGTAAACCCTGACACATACCCCCCTCTTCTGCGGACAAGAGTCCAGGGCCGGTGATTTACTCTTATCGGTCAGTGTTTTTCTTCCTTTACGGACTAACTGCTGAATCGTCGGCATAGCTACGATTTTTATTCACATTTAATGATTTCTGGAATATCAGGGAAGGATACAGTAAGATTTGCAGACATAACCGGCAAAGGTCAGTGCGGATACCTTGCGGTTGAAACCTATAACCGTCTTACTTTATCAGGTTTCCTGAATATTCTGGGAATATTTCTCTGGCTTAAATAAATGAAAGAACCTTTAAAATAAACCACTTCTAATTAAGCGGGTGCAAAAGTACAATTAATTTTGTTATAAACAATCTTTTCATCATTTTTTTTCCAACCGTTCATTTGACTCAAATCTATTACTTTTGCGGGACTTGATCCAAAACCGATGAACATCCTGGAAGAGTTGAATAACGAGCAGCGGGCAGCTGTCGAACATATCGAGGGGCCTGTTATGGTACTGGCAGGGGCCGGATCAGGTAAAACCCGCGTGCTGACCTACAAGGTGGCACACCTGATCAACCTGGGCGTCGATCCCTTTTCCATCCTTGCGCTGACCTTTACCAACAAAGCTGCCCGGGAAATGAAAAAACGGATCATAACCCTGGTGGATAACCATGATGCACGGAATGTATGGATGGGGACCTTTCACTCGATCTTTGCCCGGATCCTCAGGATCGAAGCGCATCGCCTGGGCTTTCCCTCCCATTTCACCATCTACGACACCGACGACTCCAGAAACCTGATGAAATCAGTGATTACTGAACAGGAACTGGATACAAAGATCTATACTCCTGCCTATGTGCTGAACCGGATTTCTCAAGCCAAGATCAACCTGGTCACGCCAACGGTTTACAACAGTGATCCCCAGCTGCTCCTGCAGGACAAGATCGCCGGCAGGCCAAAAACCGGCCATCTTTACTCGCTCTACCAGAACAGGCTGATCAAAGCATCGGCAATGGATTTCGACGACCTGCTGCTGAATATGCACCGACTTCTGGAAGAATATCCCGACATGCTGTATAAATACCAGCAGAAATTTTTGTTCATTCTTGTGGACGAATACCAGGACACAAACTACGTACAGTATGCCATCCTGAAGAAACTGGCTGCCAACAACGAGAATATCTGCGTGGTAGGCGACGATGCCCAGAGCATCTATGCCTTCCGGGGAGCAACGATCCAGAACATTCTCAATTTCAAGAGCGACTACCTGGATGCCTTCACCTATAAACTGGAACAGAATTACCGTTCGACTAAAACAATCGTGAAAGCTGCCAACGGCGTCATCGTCAATAATAAAGATCAGATATTCAAAGAGATATGGACAAATAACGAAGAAGGTCATCTCATCGGTCTGCTGAAGGCTACAACCGACAGCGAGGAAGGCGCACTGGTCGCCAACGCTATCTTTGAGAATAAAATGAACCACCAGCTCAGGAATGATGCCTTTACCATCCTCTACCGTACAAATGCGCAATCCAGGGCCTTTGAAGAATCTCTCCGCAAACTGAACATTCCCTACAGGATCTACGGCGGACTGTCCTTTTATAAGCGAAAGGAGATCAAAGATATGCTGGCTTATTACCGGCTCGTGATCAACAACCGTGATGAAGAGGCCCTGCTGCGGATCATTAACTACCCCGCCCGTGGCATCGGTAAGACAAGCTGTGAGCGGTTAGCCCTGGAAGCCGACAGAAGCAAAACGAGCATCTGTGAAGTCATTGAAAGAATGCCCGACAGGCTCTTTGACATTCCCATGCCGACGCAGAAGAAAATGAATGACTTTATGGTCATGATCAAGAGCTTTTCGATCCAGCTAAAGACCAGGAATGCCTATGAGCTTGCCCGGGAAATCGCATCCGCCGCAGGTATCCTGAAGGAATTGCATGAGGATAAATCACCTGAGGGAATCAGCCGTTTTGAAAACATCGAAGAATTGCTCAATGCCATCCATGATTTCTCTGAACAGCAGGAAAGGCTCTCTCTGACGGCGGAAAACCTGGAAAATGTACCCCGGACACTGGACGAATTCATGCAGGAAGTAGCGCTTCTTACCGATGCCGACACACCGGACTCGGAAGATCCGGATCACGTCTCGCTGATGACCATTCACGCGGCAAAAGGACTGGAATTTCCGTATGTCTATATCGTAGGCATGGAAGAGAACCTGTTTCCCTCCATCCAGTCACTGAATTCACGCGCCGACCTGGAAGAGGAAAGACGCCTTTTTTATGTAGCTCTGACGCGCGCTATGAAGAAAGTGACCCTCTCCTACGCTGAAAACAGGTATCGGTGGGGCACACTGACCATCAGCGAGCCCAGCCGTTTCATCGATGAGATCGATTTCGCTGCCTTTGACATACCGAAAAAGGTATCGTTCATTCCGGAAGAGAACAGATTCATGACCTCCGGAAGCGACATGCAGGGAACCAGGGACCAGAGGCATCCGTTCAGGAAAAATTTCAAGAGGATCCTGCCCTCTTCCGGGGATGATCTGCCTGCCCCGGGCGACGACACCGACCTGATCCAGGTTGGCATGAACGTCGAACATGCCCGTTTCGGGACAGGGAAGGTGATCAGTATGGAAGGCACCGGACCCAATAAAAAAGCAACCATCTACTTCCAGAACATCGGACAAAAACAGCTTCTGCTGAAATTTGCCAAACTCAGGATTCGTTGACTTTGCCTGGCTTATCCTCTTAGCTGTTAATTCTTTATAAAACTTGCATATTAAAAAATAATCGTATATTTGCAGCCGATTCCTCCAAAAACACACGAAAATCTGACTGTAATCGTTTTACGGTTACTTCCATCGACAATTTCCGCGTCTTGTGAGAATTCAACGAACGTAATCATCTAATCGGAGAACTAATGGAGTACAACAGCACCCGTAACAGGCTCATCCTCAGGGAATATGGTCGGAATGTACAAAAAATGGTCGAAGGCCTCATGGCCATCGAAGATATAGAGATCCGAACACAATCGGCAAAAGCGATCATCAACGTGATGGCACAGCTGAATCCAACCCTTCGTGAGGCAGGAGATGTCCGGCATAAACTCTGGGATCATCTCTACATCATGTCGGACTTTAAGCTGAACGTGGAAGGTCCGTTTGCGCCACCCTCGCCGGGAGAAATCTTTAAACGGCCAAAGCGACTGAAATACCTTGGCAGAGAGATCAAATTCAGGCACTACGGCAGCAATATCGAGCTGATCATCCAGAAAGCCATCGAATATCCTGAAGGACCGGAAAAACAGGCGCTGGTGCATACCATCGCCAATCACCTGAAAAAATCCTACCTTAACTGGAACCGGGAGTCGGTCACCGATGAATTGATCGCCCAGCATCTTGAGCTGCTCTCCAAAGGGCAGCTGAAACTGGGAACTGAAGATAAACTCAGCCACACCAACGACATCCTCGCGCGGAACAAGAAGAAAAAATTTATCAAAGAGGTCTCCGCAGGGATGAACAAGAATCACAATCACGGCTTCAAAAACGGATTCAACCACAACTTCAACCAACGCCCGAGAAAAGACAGGCGGCCCAAGTCACAGGATTAAAGAATTCTCTATCTTTGGAAGCTAAAATTTCCAGATGAGCTCATTCATTATCCAGGGCGGCACCCAACTCCACGGCAGCATCCATCCGCAGGGTGCCAAAAACGAGGCATTACAGGTTATCTGTGCCTGTCTGCTCACAGATGAACCGGTCACTATTGAGAATCTCCCTGACATCAGGGATGTCAATCACCTGATTGAACTGCTGGCAGGACTGGGAGTCAGGGTGGAACGAAAACCACCTTCAACGGTCACGTTCCAGGCCGATGGTATTCATCTCGATTACCTGCGCTCGGAAGAATTCAGAATGAAGTCACAGAGCCTCAGGGGTTCCATCATGATCCTGGGACCGCTGCTGGGCAGATTCAAAATCGGATACCTGCACCAGCCCGGCGGTGACAAGATCGGCCGGCGGAGACTCGACACCCATTACGTTGGATTATCAGCACTTGGGGCGAACTTTGACTATCTGCCCGGTGAAAATTCATACAAGGTCTGGACAAATGGGCTCATGGGCACCTATATGTTGTTGGATGAGGCCTCGGTGACCGGAACTGCAAATATCGTGATGGCGGCCGTTCTCGCTGAAGGTACTACCACTATCTTCAATGCCGCCTGTGAACCCTATGTGCTCCAGCTTTGCCGTATGCTCAATGCCATGGGGGCCCGCATCTCGGGAGTGGGTTCCAACCTGCTCACTATCGCTGGGGTCAAAAAGCTGAGAGGATGCACCCACCGTCTCCTACCGGATATGATCGAAGTAGGGAGCTTTATCGGACTGGCAGCCATGACACGGTCGGAGCTGACCATACGGGAAGTGGAACTGTCGCAGCTGGGACTTATCCCCGAGGTCTTCCGCCGGCTGGGCATCAAGGTGCAACAGTCCGGCGAAGACCTGTACATCCCCGAACATGACCACTACCAGGTGGAGACCTTCATGGATGGCTCCATCATGACCATCGCAGATGCCCCATGGCCTGGATTCACCCCCGACCTTATCAGTATCGCCCTTGTCGTTGCTATCCAAGCTAAAGGCAGCGTCCTTATCCATCAGAAAATGTTCGAAAGCCGGCTCTTCTTTGTCGACAAGCTCATTGATATGGGAGCTCGCATCATCTTGTGCGATCCCCACAGAGCAACGGTCATCGGTCTGGGCCATGAACATCCTTTGAAGGGGATCGATATGACCTCCCCCGATATCCGTGCAGGTGTTGCTCTGCTGATTGCCGCACTTTCCGCAGAAGGGAAAAGCGTCATCCACAATATTGAACAGATCGACAGGGGTTACCAGCATATTGACGAACGTCTGAACAACATCGGGGCTTCCATTCAAAGACAAT
This sequence comes from Bacteroidales bacterium, assembly GCA_028716265.1. Taxonomy (GTDB): domain Bacteria; phylum Bacteroidota; class Bacteroidia; order Bacteroidales; family JAGONC01; genus JAGONC01. The sequence goes on from JAQUQD010000038.1 coordinate 18,874, forward strand.
AGAAGCGTATCCTGCCATTTTGTCGCAAATTTCGACGTGGCAGAGATATTGATGAGCCGGCAACGCCGATTCTGTTTTACAACAGAAAGCGAGTGTTTATTTATTTACCGAAATCAAGACCATGAGCGAGAAAGAAAAAAACAAACAGGAACACATCCCCTCAGAAGAAACCCCGGAGATACATAAACCCGAAAAAAGTTCCAAAACCCATAAAAAGCAATCCGCCCAGGATGCCCTGATCGCTGAACTGCAAGGCAAACTGGAAGAACTTAATGATAAGTATATCCGACTCTATTCCGAGTTTGACAATTTCCGTAAAAGAACCCTGCGGGAAAAGATCGAACTGACCAAGACTGCATCTCAGGATGTCATCTATGATCTGCTGCCGGTTCTGGACGATTTCGACCGTGCCCTCAAGCATGCCGAAAACGCAGACAACCTGGTTGCACTGAAGGAAGGTGAAAAGCTGATCTTTGCCAAACTCAGGACGATCCTTGAACGCAAAGGCCTGCAGGAAATCAAATCAATCGGCGAACCTTTCAATACGGATCTGCACGATGCCATAACCAATGTTCCCGTGCAAAGTGAAGAGATGAAGGGAAAGATCGTTGACCAGACCCTGAAGGGCTATTTACTTAACGGAAAAGTGATCCGGTACGCCAAGGTGGTCGTGGCGAGCTGACGGTTTAACAATTTAACAATATAGCAATTTAGCAATTTAACAGTTTGCTAACATCAAAGGATGTCCAAACGCGATTATTACGAAATACTTGGAGTTACGAGGAATGCCGATGAGACCGAAATCAAGAAGGCATACCGGAAAATGGCTCTGAAATATCATCCGGATAAAAATCCGGGCGACAAGGACGCGGAAGAGCATTTTAAGGAGGCTGCCGAGGCATACGAAGTGCTCAGCAATCCCGAGAAAAAGCGCCAATACGACCGGTTCGGCCATGAAGGGGTCAGGGGTAGCACCGGTGGCGGTTCAGGTGGCTTTGGTATGAGTATGGAAGACATCTTCAGTCAATTTGGGGATATCTTTGGCGATGCTTTTGGCAATTTTGGAGGCTTTGGATTCGGGACAGGGACACGCGAAAGGCAAAAACGGACCACACGCGGCACCAACCTGCGGGTCAAGGTTAGCCTCACCCTGGAAGATATTGCCCACGGGGTGGAAAAGAAGATCAAGGTGAACAAATATGTATCCTGCGACCAGTGCCGCGGAACCGGTGCAGAGGGCGGCAGCTCCTACCAGACCTGTTCCGCCTGCCGGGGCACAGGTCATGTCACACGCGTCACCAGCACGTTCCTTGGGCAGATGCAAACGACATCCACATGCCCCAACTGCGATGGGGAAGGCCAGATCATTACCAACCGCTGCATGAAATGCGCCGGACATGGCATCGTCAACGGAGAAGAGATCATCACGATCAAGATCCCGCCCGGTGTATCCGAAGGAATGCAACTTTCCCTCAACGGGAAAGGTAATGCCGCTGCACGGGGAGGCATCCCTGGTGATCTGATCGTACTCATCGAAGAAGAAAAACATCCCTACCTGAAACGGGAAGAGAATGACCTGATCTATGAACACTATATCAGCCTGCCGGAAGCAGCGCTGGGAACCTCCATCGACGTACCCACCATCGACGGCAAGGCCCGTATCAAGATCCCACCCGGGACACAACCGGGTAAAGTGCTGAGACTCAAAGATAAAGGCATCCCTGTCCTGAATGGTTACGGACAGCGGGGCGACGAACTGGTGAACATCCAGGTATGGGTGCCTAAAACCCTGACGCGGGAGGAACGGCAAATGATGGAAAAGTTGATGTCATCGGACAATTTTAAACCCAAACCCACCGGGCACGATAAGAACTTCTTCGACCGGTGGAAAGATATGTTCAATACCTGACCGATTCATGCAAGAAGAGATCCTTACCGCGACCAATGTCACCAAACGCTATGCGAATCACACTGCCCTTAAATCGGTAACACTGGGCGTGCCCAAACAAAGCATTTACGGACTGCTGGGACCCAACGGAGCAGGTAAGACGACCTTCATCCGTATTGTAAACCAGATTCTTGCCATGGATGAAGGGACCATTACATGGAACGGTGAAAAGCTCTCGCTCGACCACATCTTCCGCATCGGTTACCTCCCGGAAGAGAGAGGTCTCTACAAAAAAATGAAGGTCGGGGAACAGGCACTCTACCTTTCCCAGCTGAAGGGATTGAGCCGCAGCGAGGCAAACCAGCGTCTGAAACGGTGGTTCGAACGATTCGACATCATGTCGTGGTGGAACCGTAAAGTGGAAGAGCTCTCCAAAGGAATGCAGCAAAAGGTCCAGTTCGTGGTGACAGTGATCCACGAACCCGAACTGTTGATTTTCGATGAGCCTTTCAGCGGATTCGATCCCATCAATGTCAATATCCTTAAGGAGGAGATATTAAGGCTGCGCGGACAAGGTGCCACGATCATCTTTTCCACTCATAACATGGCTTCTGTGGAAGAACTCTGCGACCACATCGCATTACTGAACCGCTCCGAGAAGATCCTTGAAGGAAGGATGGCAGATATCAAAAAAACATTCCGGACCAATTCCTACGTCATTCAGTATGATGGAGTCAAAGGTTCTCTTCGTTCCATCCTTCATCCATCCTACGAGGTGCTGGAAGAAGTCATGGAAGAGAACCTGAGTACAGCACGTATCCGCCTGCCGCAAGGCACAGGCCCCAATGACCTGATCGCTCACCTGCTTCCCCACGTCACGATCCATGGATTTTCGGAACTTCTGCCCACGATGAACGAGATCTTTATTTCAAAGGTGAATGAATACAGTGCACTGCCAAGATGAATAAAATAAAGCTGATCATACAAAGGGAGTACCTGTCCCGCGTGAAGAAACGTTCATTTGTGGTCATGACCATCCTGGGGCCCATCCTGATGGCAGCCATGTTTGTCATACCGGTGTATGTCTCCACACGTCAGGGTGACGTAAAGAAAATTGCCATTCTGGATGAAACCGGCATCTTCAGGGATAAATTCACGGATACAAAGACGATCCTGTTCACTAATGCGACGGGACCTATCGCCACGCTGAAAGAACAACTTTCCGACAGTGGATACTATGCAGTACTTCATATTCCCAAGACCGAAGCGGTCATCCCCTCCTCAGCCATCATCTATTCAAACAAGCAGGCCAGCGTGACTGTGACCGGCGCCATCAAGAACACCATGCAAAAGGAGGTGGAACGACTGAAACTGGAAGCCTCCGGTGTGGATCCGGCGGTCATCGACAGTGCAAAAACAAAGATACAGCTTGCCTCCTTCAAGATCGATGAGGAAGGTAACGAGGAAAAAAGTTACACCGAGGTCAGCATGGTGATCGGTTATGTGGGAGGATTTCTGATCTATATCTTTATTTTTATGTACGGATCCCAGGTCATGCGGGGTGTCATTGAAGAAAAAAGCAATCGCATCGTCGAGGTGATCCTTTCTTCAGTCAAACCCTTCCAGCTGATGATGGGCAAGATCGTTGGTATTGCCATGGTCGGGCTCACTCAGTTCATCCTGTGGATCCTCCTTACCGCTGCGCTGGTGACGACTTTTACAGCGATGACCGGTGCCTCACTTTCAGAGGCCGGATCAGCACAGATGGTCATGACAGAGAACAGCCGACTGGTTCCTTCCGATGCCATCCCTGACGAAGACGAGCCCGGCAGCGATGAACTTCAACTGGTCATGGAAGCCCTGCATTCGATCAATTACGGGACGATCCTGGGCTTTTTCCTCTTTTTCTTCATTGGCGGGTACCTGCTTTATGGAGCTCTCTTCGCCGCCATTGGTGCAGCGGTCGACAATGAGGCCGATACACAGCAGTTCATGTTGCCCATAACCATCCCGCTGATACTGTCGATCATACTCATCCCCTATATCATCAATAATCCTGAGGGTCCTCTTGTCTTCTGGGCATCCATCATACCCATCACCTCACCCGTCGCCATGATGGCGCGGATACCCTTCGGAGTTCCCTATCTTGATCTCATCCTTTCCGTTGCTCTCCTCACCCTGGGTTTCCTTCTCACCACATGGATAGCAGGACGCATCTACCGTACTGGCATTCTCATGTACGGGAAGAAAGTCACATACCGCGATCTGTGGAAGTGGGTATCGTACAGGGGATAGAAGACGCTGGCGATAATCGGGGGATTTCAGGGGGAGAGGGAGCGGGTCATTCATGGTTATTTGTGGTTATTCGTTGTTATTGAGGATTATATGCAGGCATTGGTGGCAAGTTATAATTATTTGTTGATAACCGAAGTGGCCGGTGGGGGTGGTTTTCTACGGTATTTTGTAATTTAGCCGCATAATTCCAGAGGAACTGAACGAATAATGAACAAGCAGCTGATCGATCCAGAAAGTATCGTTGTTGTAGGGGGCTCAAACGATATATCCAAACCAGGCGGCAAGGTCCTGAAGAATATAAAAGAAGGTAGTTTCAAAGGCCAGCTTTATGTTGTCAATCCGAAAGAATCGGTCATCCAGGGGATCCCGTGTCATTCCGGCCTGACCACCCTACCCGGGGTTGACCTGGCTGTCGTTGCCATTGCCGCACGCTTTGTTCCGGAAACCGTTGAATACCTTGCTCAAAACAAAAACACCCGGGCCTTCATCGTGATCTCTGCTGGCTTCAGTGAAGAGAGCAGAGAGGGAAAAGAGCTTGAAGAAAGACTGGTCAGAGCAGTCAATTCGGTGGGTGCTGTACTCATCGGACCTAATTGTACGGGCGTATTGACACCAGGGCATCAGAGCATCTTCACACTGCCAATCCCAAAGCTATCGTCCAAGGGATGCACCCTGGTATCAGGATCAGGTGCCACAGCCTGTTTCATCATGGAACTGGGGATCCCCCGGGGGCTGACTTTTGCAGGAGTCTATTCGGTCGGGAACAGTGCCCAGATCGGTGTGGAAGAGGTGGTAAAGTACCTGGACCTGAACTACGATCCTACCACCAGTTCCCCTGTAGTCCTTCTGTACATTGAAAACATACGAAATCCCAAGCTGCTGCTCAGGCATGCGTCTTCTCTTACCCAGAAGGGCTGCCGGATAGCCGCCATCAAAGCAGGGTCATCGGAGGCCGGCATGCGGGCCGCATCATCGCACACCGGCGCACTTGCCAGCAGCGATCTGGCGGTGGACTCCCTCTTTCACAAAGCCGGCATCATCCGTTGTTACGGAAGGGAAGAGCTCATCACCACCGCCTCCATATTTATGCATAAGCCGATGAAGGGGAATAACCTGGCCATTATCAGTCATGCAGGCGGACCGGCTGTCATGCTCACCGACACCCTTGAAAAGGGAGGATTGAATGTCCCGCACCTGCAGGGCCCCGTGACCGATGAGCTTAAAAAACAACTCTTCCCCGGATCCTCGGTGAACAATCCGATCGATTTCCTGGCAACCGGCACAGCTGAACAGCTGGGTCTGATCATCGATACGGTCGACAGTAAACTGAGCGAAATAGACGGTATGGCTGTGATCTTTGGAACACCCGGACTCAGCAAAATTCATAATGTGTACGAGCTACTCGACAGGAAAATGGATTCAAGCCATAAACCCATCTTTCCCATCCTTCCTTCCCTCGTGACCGCATCCGAAGAAGTACAGTCGTTCCTCGACAGGGGGAGGATCTATTTTCCAGACGAAGTGAACTTTGGCAATGCACTGGCCAGGATCAATATAAAAGAAATGCCTGCATCGGGCAAGGCAAACTACCCCGAAATCGACACGGCAGAGGTACGCAACATCATCAGCAGCTCTTCATCGGGATACCTCCCGGAGACCAGCCTTCAGAAACTGTTGGATGCTGCTCGGATACCACGAATTCAAGAGGTCATCATCACCGACGAAAAGCAGGTCACGGATGCTTGCCGTCAGGTAGGCTTTCCGGTTGTCATGAAGGTGGGCGGCCTGCTGCATAAATCCGATCTGGGTGGAGTCAAGCTGAACATAACAGGGTACGCCCTTGCACTAACCGCATTCAGGGAACTGATGGCGATCAGCGGAGCCCACAGTGTCCTGATTCAGCCGATGGCAAAAGGAATGGAACTCTTTATCGGCGCGAAAGAGGATCCTGCCTTTGGCCACCTGGTGCTCTGCGGATTTGGAGGGATATTCATTGAGGTACTGAAGGATTTCCAGGCAGCCCTGGCTCCCTTTGGGACCGACCAGGCAGTATGGTTGATCAGGCATCTGAAAGGCTATCGGCTCCTTAAAGGTGTACGGGGCAGACCGGGTGCGGATGAAAATGTTTTTGCCGATATCGTTTCCCGCGTGGCAGCCCTTGTCACGGCAGCTCCTGAAATCAGGGAGATGGATCTGAATCCACTGATGGCGTTCAAGGAATCCATCATGGTGGTCGACGCAAGGATCCGTATCGAAAAGTAAACCTTTTATCAGACAATCGGAAGACCATGCCGTTTGGTAAAAATTCTTACCTTTGAAGGCTGTTAACAAAATGATCGTTCCACACAAAAAAGGAGGTTGGAGAAATGAAAGATACACCCATTAATTGCGACATCGTCACACAAATAATTAAGAAACTCAACATCCCCGACATGGGTAGGATCACTATCCGTATGCTCAAAAAGCTGGTTGATGAGATTGAAGCAGCAACGGGTGAAAAATTCATACGGATGGAAATGGGCGTGCCGGGATTGCCTCCCTCACAGGTCGGGATCGAAGCGGAGATCAAGGCGCTGCGAACGGGAATTGCCGCCCTGTATGCCGATATTTATGGCATACCGGAGCTGAAAAGGGAAATGGCCAGGTTTGTCAAGCTTTTCATGAATATTGACGTGAGTGAGGAAGGATGCATTCCAACCGTAGGATCGATGCAGGGAGGTTTAGCCACATTTGTGACTGTCAACAGAATGTACAAGGAAAAGAACACGACCTTATCGATCGATCCCTGTTTCCCCGTGCACAAACAGCAGCATATGGTCATTGGCAATCCCATCGAAGCTTTTGATGTATATAATTACAGGGGCGATAAGCTGAAAGCCAAACTGGAGTCCTATCTTGAAAAGGGGAACATCTCCTGTATCCTTTATTCAAATCCCAACAATCCATCCTGGATCTGTTTCACTGAAAAGGAATTGAAAATCATCGGTGAAATGGCTACTACCTATGGTGCGATCATTGTTGAAGACCTTGCCTACTTCGGCATGGATTTCAGGAAAGACTACTCCAAACCCGGACAGCCGCCCTATCAGCCATCGGCTGCCAATTACACCGATAATTACATCCTGCTTATTTCCAGCTCTAAAGTATTCAGTTATGCAGGGCAACGGATCGGCATGATGGTACTCTCGGATAAAGTTTACTCCTTGCGTTCCCCGAATCTGTTGAACTATTACTATTTCGACCAGTTCGGTCCTTCAATGATATTCGGCACCCTGTATGCTATGAGTGCCGGCACTGCCCATTCGCCTCAGTACGGGCTTGCCGCCATGCTTAAAGCTGTAAACGACGGAACGGTCAACCTTACACAGGATGTCAGGGTATATGGCGAGAAAGCCCGCATCATGAAAAAGCTGTTCATGGATAACGGATTCAGGATCGTTTATGACATGGACGATAATGATCCTGTTGCCGATGGATTTTACTTTACCATTTCCTACCCGGAAATGGATGGAGAAGAACTCATACGGGAATTGATCTATCACGGTATCAGCGCAATATCACTGTCCATCTGCGGCAGCGAGCGTTCCGAAGGCGCCCGTGCATGCGTATCCCTGGTCAGAGAGTCGCAGTTCCCCGCACTGGAAGAACGGCTGAAGAAGTTCAGGGAAAATAATCCGAGGTGATTTAACGAAGATGAAAAATGAAGAATAAAGGATGTCCAATTAAATATATTTATTTTTAAATTTTTTATCATATTCTTCATTCTTAATCCTTTAAAATATTTCTTCCCTCCTTTGGCTTTCCAATTGAGGAAAAATCAGTAATTTCGTGGGGCATTAAGGTTTCAGGTTGCAGGTCAATTTCAGCTTTTTAACTTTCAGAACGTGAAACGTGCAACGTGCAACTTTAGCGCATAAGTATCACTAAAAGAGATAATTGACATGGCAAAAGTTCGAGGAGCAATCATCATTGATATAGAAAAATGCAAGGGATGCGAGGTATGCATTGAAGCTTGTCCAACGGAGGTGATCGGGCTGGCAAGCCAGGTGAATGGCAAAGGATACCGCTATACCTACATGAAGAATCCGGAAGCCTGCACCGGTTGCACAAATTGTGCGATCGTTTGCCCGGACGGCGTGATCACGGTGTACAGAATGAAAGTAGAAACTGAAACAGTAAAATAAATTGATCATGGGTGAATTACGTTTAATGAAAGGCAACGAGGCGATAGGTGAAGCAGCGATACGTGCCGGAGTGGATGCCTATTTCGGATATCCCATCACCCCTCAGTCCGAGGTCATCGAGTACCTGATGGCTGAAAAGCCGTATGAGCGGACAGGCATGGTTGTATTGCAGGCCGAAAGCGAAGTGGCTTCGATCAACATGGTGTATGGCGCTGCAGCCACGGGGAAAAAGGTAATGACCTCATCCTCCAGCCCAGGTGTCAGCCTGATGATGGAGGGAGTGTCTTACATCGCCGGGGCAGAACTTCCCTGCGTTTTGGTGAACGTGGTCAGGGGTGGGCCTGGCCTGGGTACGATCCAGCCTTCCCAGGCCGACTATTTCCAGGCCACCAAGGGAGGAGGCCATGGGGATTACAGGATGATCGTGCTGGCGCCTGCCTCCGTGCAGGAAATGTCCGACTTCGTCAAACTGGCGTTCGAACTGGCCTTCAGGTACCGCAATCCTGCCATGATCCTCTCTGACGGGGTGATTGGACAAATGATGGAAAAAGTGGAGCTGTTTGATCCACTCCCTCGCTGGACGGAAGAGCAGATCACTAAATTGTCGCCCTGGGCAACCACAGGCAAGCCCAGTACCAGGGAACGCAACATCATCACTTCCCTCGACCTTAGGCCCCATGTTCAGGAACAACGGAACATCAAGCTGCAAAACAAATATGCCATCATCCAGGAAAAAGAAGTCCGGTGTGAGAAAATCGCCTGTGATGATGCTGAATACCTTATCGTTGCATATGGTTCCAGCGCCAGGATCGCACAAAAGACACTGGATATTGCACGGGCGCAGGGTATCAAGCTTGGTCTTCTGAGGGCCATTACGCTGTGGCCGTTCCCGTCAAAACAGATCCATGAATTACTGGATCATGTGAAGGGTATTCTCACAGTCGAACTGAGCGCAGGCCAGATGGTCGAAGACGTCCGACTGGCAGTGGAAGGGAAGGTCAACGTGGCATTCTACGGAAGGATGGGAGGAATGATCTACACTCCTGAAGAGATCCTGGATGTTCTTAAAGCAAAAATCATAGGAGAATAAACCATGGCAGAAATACGAATGGAAGATATTACCCGGCCCGAGAACCTGGTGTACAAAAAGACTCCACTGATGACCGACAACATCCTGAGTTATTGCCCCGGGTGCGGTCACGGTACCGCTCACCGGATCATCATGGAGGTCGTCGAGGAGCTGGGATTGCAGGAAAACACCATCGGAGTATGCCCTGTGGGATGCTCTGTGCTCGCCTACGATTTCATGAACGTCGACATGCAGCAGGCCGCCCACGGCAGGGCACCCGCACTGGCAACAGGCATCAAAAGGACGTGGCCCAACCGGACCGTCTTTACCTACCAGGGTGACGGCGACCTGGCAGCAATAGGTACAGCGGAAACCATCCACGTCTGCAACCGGGGAGAGAATTTCACGATGATCTTCATCAATAATGGCATCTATGGGATGACCGGAGGACAGATGGCACCCACCACGCTGGAGGGTATGAAATCATCCACTTGCCCATACGGAAGAGATGTACAGACGATGGGACACCCGCTAAAAATGACCGAAGTGGTCGCCACCTTACCGGGAACGTTCTTTGTCAGCCGTCAGGCCGTCCATACCCCTTCTGCGGTTCGTAAGGCTAAAAAGGCCATCCGCATGGCATTTGAGAATCAACGGGATAAAAAGGGCGGCATCTCCTTCGTCGAGATCGTCTCCAACTGCAACTCCGGCTGGAAAATGAGACCGGTGGACGCCAACCACTGGATGGAACAGAATATGTTCCCTTTCTTCCCCCTGGGGGATCTGAAAGTGGACGGGAAATTAGTAAAATAGCTACAAGCTACAAGCTGCAAGCTTCAAGCTACATAAATGCAGCTTGACTGTAAGCCTGTAGCTTGAAGCTTGAAACTTAAAAATAATCTTATGACCGAAGAAATCATCATCGCCGGCTTTGGGAGACAGGGAGTTCTGTCGATGGGCAAGATCCTGGCCTATTCCGGAATCATGCAGGATCAGGAAGTGAGCTGGATGCCATCCTATGGACCAGAAATGAGAGGAGGGACCGCCAACGTAACGGTTATCCTCAGCGATGAACGCATCAGCTCTCCTATCCTTAATTTCTATGATTCTGCCATCATCCTCAATCAGCAATCCATGGACAAGTTCGAGCAGTCGGTAAAACCCGGAGGAGTGCTGATCTACGACGGTAATGGCATCTCACGCCATCCCGCCCGGACCGATATCAAAATATACCGGGTAGACGCAGCAGATGAAGCTGCCAGACTTGGGCTCACAAAAATCTTTAATATGATCGTGCTGGGAGGCTACTTAAAGGTAAAACCGATTGTCAAACTCGAGAATGTCATCCTCGGTCTGAAAAAATCCCTTCCCCACCGCTATCATAACCTGATCCCGGATAATGAAAAGGCAATCCTCCGCGGTATGGAGATCATTGAGGAAGTCAAGGTATGACCATCAATGACCACCATCGAACTGAAATCGTTCCTCGATTATAAAACCGACCTCTACAACCGCAGGGAGTTCATTTCGGATGACCCTGTTTCCGTTCCTCACCGCTTTCAAAAGAAAGAGGATATCGAAATTTCAGGCTTCCTGACTGCAGTCATCTCCTGGGGACAGCGCAAAACCATCATTCGTAATGCAAGGAAATGGATGGCACTGATGGAGGACTCTCCTTATGATTTCGTCATGAACTCTTCAGCCGATGATCAAAAACCCTTGTTTTCTTTCGTGCACAGGACCTTTAACGGGGAAGACTGCCTGTATTTCATGCATTCATTGCGGTGCCTTTATCAGCGGTTTGGAAACCTGGAGAAGGCATTCAGCCATCCGGCCGGGGACAATGACCTGCACATGGGAAGGATCCTTTCACGGTTGAAGCAGCGCTTCTTTGAATCCCCGCATCTGCCCCGGACTGCCAAACACCTCCCCGATCCAGTGAGGGGGTCGGCAGCCAAACGCATGAACATGTTCCTTCGGTGGATGGTTCGCAGCGACGACAGAGGCGTGGACTTTGGCCTGTGGAAGCAGATCCGTCCAGATCAGCTCTGTTGCCCGCTGGACGTCCACTCAGGGAACATAGCCAGAAAACTTGGCCTCCTGACCAGGAAGTATGACGACTGGAACGCCGTTGAAGAGCTGACCAGAGCGCTCCGGTGTATGGATCCTGCCGATCCGGTCCGTTATGATTTTGCACTGTTTGGAATCGGAATGTATGAAAATCCCTAAGCCTTCTTTGCAGAAACACCTGGCACCCAAAACAAAATATCATGAAAATAATCCATCAAATCCGGGAGTACCTTTATGAGAACCGGATTAAAATCTTAAGGGAGAGACTGAAGCTTCGGCGGATCATCTTTGAAGCGGATACTCCTGAAGGAAAGATGTTTG